>CAJYRE010000169.1 GCA_913776675.1 Rhizobiaceae bacterium | reverse complement strand
GGCGACATGATCTCGGTCTATGTGCGCGAGACACTGCTGGCATTGTGGACCCCGGATGCTGTGCGTGGCCGCGTCAATGCCGTCAATTCCGTGTTTATTGGTGCCTCTAACGAGCTGGGCGAGTTTCGCGCAGGCACCATGGCCCATTGGATCGGTCCCATTGCCGCCGTTGTGGTTGGCGGCATGGGAACCTTGATGGTGTCGATTGTCTGGGCTTTGGCCTTCCCGCAATTGCGCACCATCGATACGCTGGAAAATCCTGAGAAAAAATAAACGGTCAGGCGACAGCAGCCAGTTCGTCCCGAAAGACGTGATCAAGAAAATCGGACAGCCAGAGCCGCAAAGGCGCATCAAACAGCATGCGCCCTTCCAGATGGTCCCGGCCTTTCTGCGCATTCGGCATGGTAAAGCGTGATGCGCCATGCACCACCCAGCGCTGCATCATGGCGCGGGTCAGCTCGGCATGAAACTGTACGCCAAAGGCATTTTCGCCGTAGCGCATGGCCTGATTGGGATAGGTGTCGGATGTGGCCAGAAGCGTTGCGCCATGGGGCAGGTCAAACCCCTCACGGTGAAAATGATAGACCATTTTCGGCCATTTCATCAAAAGCCTGCCATGGTTGGTTGGTTCAATCGGATACCAGCCAATTTCCACCAGCTCTTTGGGATGGGCACTCACCCGGCTGCCCAGATGGCGGGCCAGCATTTGCGCACCAAGGCAAATGCCCAGATAAGGCCGGTTTTCTTTCAGCGGAATGGAAATCCAGTCGATTTCGTGTTTGACGAAGTGTTCCGGGTCATTGGCGCTCATCGGCCCGCCAAACACCACCGCACCGCTATGCGCCGCAAGCGTTGTGGGCAGTCTATCCCCCAGCGCCGGACGGCGAATATCCAGCGGAAATCCCTTTTCCAGCAGCATTTGCCCAACACGGCCTGCGCTTGAACGTTCCTGATGCAGGACGATGAGAACAGGCCTCTTCGTCGGCATCCTGATCCTGGCATCAGACGGCATCAACATCTCCGGCCTGGCCAGCACGGGCGGCGGCATGCTGGCGCGCCAGAATCCGATCCCGATCCGAGACAGCCAGCAGATCGGCAATACGCCAAAGAATATGATCTTCCATTTCATTGCGCACACCATCGGCATACACAATGTCCCAGAGAACTTCGACCAGTTCCAGCCGCTGCTCATCCGTTAGACGGCGCTTCAATTCGGAGGTGAATCGATAATAATCCACCGCCTCATGTTCGGCCCGCTCTCCGGCTTCCAGCAAGGCTTTCAGTCTGGCATCATCCAGCGGGTAGTGGTCCTGAACGCTTTTTTTCAAAACACCACGTTCCACCTCGCTGATGGTGCCATCGGCTTCCATCACCTGAAAACACAGCGCCACGATCATGACGCGCGTATCATCCATGGCGAATTCGCCGGTTTGAGGCCCATTCATCAGGCTTTGTACAAAGGCGTTGAGCCTCTCCAGCATGAAATTTCCTTTACAAGATGTTGAGTCGGGCTTTCTCATCCACGGTGCTGCCGGGCTTGCGCACACCCGGATCGTCAGGCGGACGGCCAAAGAAAGGTTCTGGACCTGTGTCCTTTTCTCTCAAAGGGCTGTCCTTCGCAGGTTTATCCGTTGTGACAGCGCTTGTTGTCTTGGCCTCAGGGGTGGATGCTTTGCTGCGCTCCTGAGGAGGTGCCGTGCGTGGCTCGTCCTTGGCCATTTTGGGGGCCAGTGCGGGCAGTTCTGCCAGCGCGGCTGCACCACTGATCACAGTGCCCTCTTCAACAGGGCCGGAGAGCTGGGCATAAGGCACTTTCCATTCAAAAGCATCCAGCTTGCCGCTGACAGGTGAATAGGGCAGCCATTGTTCTGAAACCTGCCCCTCGGCCACCCAGGCCGGATCACGCGGCGCTTTCAGCGCCTGACCCATCCAGTAGCGAATGCGGCCCTGATCGCCGGTTTCGGCATCTTCAATATCCGCCAGCAGCAGAAACACGCGCTCGCTGGCCCGCATCCGCGCGGCACCCTCTGCCTTGGCGCGGGCTTTTTTGAAGTCATTCGCTTCCAGCGCCATCTCCGCCACAATCAGCAGGGCTTCAACGTTGTTCGGCTTGAGATGCTCCAGCCGTTCGGCCCGTTTCAGTCGATCCAGCGCGCCATCGCCACCGCGTGCCCGCACATAAACGCGGGCAATATCGGGATGGGGTTCAAGCTTCCAGGCGTTTTCCAGCACGGAGGCGGCCTTGCGCAAATTGTCTTCCCGCAGTAGGGCGCGGGCCGCCGTGGTGCTGGCCGGAATGAGATCCTTGGCCAGTTTCAAGGCATTCAACGCATTTTCGCGGGCAAGAACAGGATCGCCATCCAGTTGATCCATCGCCTTGGCGGTGAGAAGCACGGCTTTCAGGCGATCGGCTTCCGTGCGGCTGCTGGCACCTGCTACGCGCTGTCGATCCAGCAGCAGAATGGCTTCATCCCAATTGCGCGTCTGGCAGCGGTACTCCAGCGTGGCGGTTGCGGCCCATGGCAGATAGGGGGCCTCCTCCGCGGCTCTTTCGGCATATTGCCGGGCGGCTTCATGGGCACCCTGCCG
>CAJYRE010000168.1 GCA_913776675.1 Rhizobiaceae bacterium | reverse complement strand
CCATTGTCAGCTCTCTCAACACAAGTTCCAACCAATTGGCCAGCCAGCACCAATCCATGGTGAATATTGCCAATGAGGTCAAAAGCGTTACGCGCAACATTCAGGCCAAGGTCAGCACGGTGCTGTCTGCCCTGCAAATTGGTGACATCACCCGTCAACGCATTGAGCATGTGCAAAGCATGTTCGAATCCATGGAAGCGTTTCTGGCGTCGGGAGCGACATCGGACCCTGTGATTGCCGAGGGCATACGGCAAGCAATCGCCCATATTGCCCATGCCCAGCTTCAGGAAGCTCTTGACGAGTTCCGGATGAAATGCAGTGCCATTTTTTCCAATCTTTCCAGTTTTACCAGTGATGCGGCCCAGGTGCTGGCATTGCGCGATGACCTCAACAAATCCGGTGGCAGTTCAGAGCATAGCGTATTGCGCAAGATGGAAGCGGACATCATTCACGCCTGCGCCCTGTCCAACCGTGTTCAGGACCGGGCCCATGAATCGGACTCCTTTGTCAGCTCCGTAACAGAATCGGCGCAGGCCCTTCTGGCCGGGATTGAAACGATCCGCGCCATTAAAACCGACATTCATTATATGGCACTCAATTCCAATCTGCGCTGCTCGCGTCTTGGAGATGCGGGCCGCTCGGTCAATGTCGTCAGTGGCGAGTTGCGCACCTTTGCCGCCAAACTGGAAACACCGGCCGATGCCATTGTTGAAGACATGCGGCATGTGGAAGAAGAAACCGCCGTTCTCTCCCGCGATGACAGCGACGACATCAGCGACATCCATGTGCCACTGAATGAAGCCTTGTCTGCCATTCAAAATGTTTCGACAGACATGGAAAAAAAGCTCGAGTCTTTCGGGTCCGAAGGTCAGTTGGTGTTTAACCGCATCAGCGCTGCCGTCACGACACTGGATTTTGAAAGCGCCTTGGGAGGCCTGCTGTACGAGTGTCTGCAAATCGCTGATCGCGCTCGCGGGGAATTGCTGCCTGTCAATATGATCAGCGCTGTCGCACAGCCTTTAAGCCAGCAGATTTATGCAATCTACACAATGGCGCAGGAACGCGATATTCACCAGCGCTTCCTGCCTGTCAGCCATGATTTCACAGTGGAAGCAAAATCGGAAACAGCTTCAGCGCATGATGATGATGATCTGTTCGCAGACGCCCTGTTTTAGGGTCTACTGCATCATTCCTTCAATCGGAATCGATTTAAGGTGAAAATGATGCAGCAGATTAAACGTGTGACAGCGAACCTTTGTGCGCATATATGGCGCACGGCGCTGTATTGACATGCGAGCTTGCGCATCCAACGAAAACATATCCTACGGTATGAATGAAAAAACCCGGCCAAAGGCCGGGTTTTTGATGTCAGTATCTGTCGCAGCTTATGCTGCTTCTTCTTCTTCCTGCGTGTCGTCTTCTTCAATCGTCTTGCCGCGCTTTGGACCTTTGGCAAGATTGACTTCTACCAGACGAACAGCCTCGGTTTCGGACATCTTGTTAACGGCTGCGATTTCACGCGCCATGCGATCAAGAGCAGCT
The DNA here is from genome assembly GCA_913776675.1 of Rhizobiaceae bacterium. GTDB lineage: Bacteria > Pseudomonadota > Alphaproteobacteria > Rhizobiales > Rhizobiaceae > Allorhizobium. The sequence goes on along the minus strand of CAJYRE010000168.1, from coordinate 17,849 downwards.
TCATAAAGCTGACGCTCGGAATAGGATTGCTCCGGCTGATGCTCGGCCCGATAAAGATCACGAACCACTTCCGCAATCGAAATCAGATCGCCAGAATTGATCTTGGCATCATATTCCTGAGCGCGGCGTGACCACATGGTGCGCTTGACGCGCGCTTTTCCTTGAACAACTTTAAGAGCGCGTTCAACAAAATCAGTTTCAGAAAGCTTGCGCATACCAATGGTGACGGCCTTGGTAACCGGCACCTTCAAGCGCATTTTATCCTTATCAAAATCAATTACAAAAAGTTCAAGCTTCATACCTGCGACTTCTTGCTCCTCGATCGCGGTGATCGTGCCGACACCATGAGCCGGATAAACGATCGCCTCACCGGTCTTGAAGCCCTGACGCGTTGAAGATTTTTTCTGCTGGGTCGTCATTCGCTTTAAAAACTCCCTGTTACTGTACCGGACAACAGCCGGCACCGGACTTGAGTAGCCCGGATAAGACGGGGGAACCGTCGGGTGACTCCATGCTGGTCCAACCAAAACAAGACAAAAACAAACGCATCAGCGACCTAACCGGCGAGGTTGAATTGTCACAGACTTCGCTTTAATTGATTTTCTGGCTTTCGTGGTAAGTTTGGGCACACAAATGCCCCAACGGTGGATCAGTTCTATATGTCTAGCATAAAAATGTGAGGAAATCAATGTTTTGCTGACCCATCACGGCTTGACGGTCGCATTCTGGTCTTGATAGCAAAATTCAATGCCCATTTATGAGCATAGAATAACAGTGATTCGCAATATCTATTTTAACAAACTGAATTCATTGACTTATTCTGATCAGCCTACTATTTTGGCTCAGGCGCAAAACATCTTTAATTCGGAATAATTTCATAAAAAAGCATCAGCGATGCCTCAAACGCATGGCAGATAGATTAAAATCACACTCTCTCGTGATTTTACAGCGCCGTGCGCAAAATAGGGCGTACTAAAGGACGCTGTAACAACACAGTCCGAACCTTTACGGGAAAACACAATACGGTTTCGGATGAAGCCAGATGAAAAAAGCCTGTAGCATCGTGCAGATTGGGTATATGCACGATGCTATCCTATGGTGATTTTATTGATCACCAGTACCGGGCTTTTCAGAAAAATAAAGCTCATACTTGCCTTCAACGCCGTCCATTTCCTTGGCTTCCGGCAGAGGATCACGCTTGGTGGTGATATTCGGCCAGACACGGGCATAGTCAGCATTGATCTTCAGCCACTTGTCCAAACCCGGTTCGGTATCAGGCTTGATGGCTTCAGCAGGACATTCAGGCTCACAGACGCCGCAATCAATGCATTCATCCGGATTGATGACCAGAAAGTTTTCACCTTCATAAAAACAGTCAACCGGGCATACTTCCACGCAGTCTGTGTATTTGCAGCGTACGCAGTTGTCGGTTACGATATACGTCATGCGGTACTCCAAAGGTCTCTTGAATGGACTGCCTTGCCGGGAAATCACTGTTTTGACGATCAGGTACCCGATTGAGGATACCGAATGCATTTTCCACAGAGCAGTGAGCTAATGCTTTCTGTTCGGGTTAGCAAGAATAAATCATCGCAAAGATGCACTCCGCGGAGTAGATTTTCCTCAAATCTCGCATGACTTTGAGATGACGACCACCCTAGCCGCCGCCCTCGTCAGCATCCATCAGACGATCCAGCAAACGACGATCCCGTTTTGTCGGACGACCCGTCCCCGGATCGCGCTGCACACCCACACTCTGCATAAAATGATCACGCGGAACAGGCGGTGGAGACCGCTCCTCATAGAGCAGCCGGGCTTCCTCATAAGGGCCGCGCCGCTCTCCCGGCTGTCGCACAATCAGCACCAGATCCCTGTTGGGTTGCCTGATTTCAACCCGGTCACCGGGCCGCACGAGCGCACTTGGCTGCCTGGCCTTCTGACCATTGATGGCAACATGGCCAGAGGACACAAGCGTTTGCGCCAATGTGCGCGATTTGCTCATGCGTGTAAAAAACAGCCACTTGTCGATTCGCTGAGGCGCTCCTGTCAGTGGCTGTTTTTCCGTCATAGCTTACTTCTTCATCTGCTCCTTGAGAGCAGCCAGTTTTGCGAAAGGTGAATCCGGATCAATCGGCTTATCCTTGCGCGGCGGCTTGGCCTCAAATGTCTGAGGCTGAGATGATTTGCTGTCGCGGTCCTTGCGCGGTGGACGATCATTGCGCTCGGCCCGTGGTGCATGTTTATCGCGCTGACCGTCGCGGTCGCGCGGCTTGCCATGGTGGCCCCCATCGCGGCGCTTGTCCTCACGCGGACCATTGCCACGTCCTTCGCTTTTCGGCTCGGACCGTGCCGCATGATCGGCATTGTTCTGACGACGCTCTCCTTGCGGACGCGCCTGACGCTGATTGTCATTGCGCCCACCGGGGCGCCACAACAGAACAGGCTTTGCCTCAACGGGCGCTTCGGCAGCAACGGCACCCTCCGCAACAGCAGCCACGGCCTCGGCTGCAGGATGTTCCTGGGCGTCACTGTCAGCAGCAGCATCACCCGTCTCGACAGCAGATGAAGCCTCATCGGTCGCGGCAGGAGCCTGAGCATCTGCCGATCCAGCCTTATCGCCATCCTGAGATGCCAGGAAAGCCTGCGCTTCTTCTTGCTTCACAGAGTCTGCGCGATAGCCAAGACCCTTGAGAATTTCTTCCATGTCATCGGGTGTGGCACCCAGAATGGACAGCATGGCTGTTGTGGTCGTAAAGCGGCGACCATCATAAGCGCCATCCGGACGGTTGCCCGTGCCAGGCTTCCATTGCAGAAGCGGACGAATCAAATCGGCCAGACGCTCCAGAATATCGATACGCACAGCGCGTTTGCCCAAGAAGCGGAAGCCGGCCAACTTATAGAAATTCCGCTCAAAGCCGGGATCGGTCACAACAGAGGTGCGGCCTGCCGCCAGAACAGGAATCAACTCACCAAAGCCGGGCTTGTCCAAGCCGTCATTTTTCAAGGCCCAGAGCAGGGTGATCAATTCGGCGGGAGCCGGCTTGAGCAGCGTGGGCATAAAAATGTGATAGGCTCCAAACCGCACACCATAGCGACGCATGGAGGCGCGCGCATCCTGATCCAGCGACTTGACCTCTTCGGTCACATCACGGCGGAACAGAATGCCGAGATTTTCGACCAACTGGAAAGCGAGCCCCTTGGACAGGCCCTGCAAATCTTCAGCGCGGGACAAATCGTCCAGCGGCTTCAGGATCGTCGAAATATGGTGATTGACGAAGCGTTCGATGCGGGCAACCACGTGGTCGCGGGCATTGCCGGTCAATTGCTCATCAGCCAGCAGGATCACCCGCGGATGCATGATGTGATCCGAGCCGATCAGGCGGGCAACCGGATCGCCAAGCCAACGCACCAGACCATCGGAGCTGATGGCAATGTCATTATTGCCAGACGCATGCAATCTTGCAGCGCGCGCCTCAAACTCCAGACTGAGTGCCTTTTGGGCAGCGGTTTGCACCGCCTTCGCATCGGGCCCTTCCATTCCAGAGATCGGCGTAAACCGGAATCCGGAGAGTTGACCCACGTGATGTCCTTCAACGAACACATCACCGTTTACACTGATTTCTGCTTCCAGCATCGCATTCTCTCTCAAGCGCTTCATGAGCACAGATGTCCTGCGATCAACAAAGCGTTTCGTCAACCTCTCATGTAACGCGTCAGACAATCGATCTTCGATTTCCCGCGTCTTTTCTTGCCAGTGTGTCGGATCAGCAAGCCAACCTGGCCTGTTTGACACATAAGTCCAAGTTCGGATCTGCGCAATGCGCGCAGAAAGAGTATCTATCTCCCCGTCTGTCCGATCGGATCTGCGCACCTGTTCGGCCATGAAATCCTCGTTCACAGTACCGTGTCGCGCAAGATCAGAATAGAGGGTGAGGATAAGATCGGCATGTTGTGCCGGAGTTATCCGCCGATAATCGGGCAAAGCGCAGGCATCCCACAACAAAGATACCCGTTCCGGTGTTTTTGCAAGGTCCTGAACTTCAGGATAGCGCGCAAGATATTCCAGCGCCTGCTGATCAATCGCAGGCAGCGCCCGCACCAGACCCGGCACACGCGGGGCTGCATCCAGACTGCGTTGCAAGCTGGCAATTGATGAAAAATCGAAATGCGGCGTGCGCCACTGCAACACTTTCACCGCATCAAATTCATGGGCCTGAAGCCGCTCGACCAGCTCCGGATCAAACGGATCAACCCGGCCTGTGACGCCAAAGGTGCCATCTTTCAAATGGCGCCCGGCGCGCCCGGCAATCTGGCCCAGCTCACCGGCGTTCAGATTACGGAACTGATAGCCGTCAAATTTGCGATCCTGCGCAAAGGCCACATGATCGACATCGAGGTTCAACCCCATGCCAATCGCATCTGTGGCCACCAGATATTCCACGTCACCAGATTGATACAGCCCCACCTGCGCATTGCGGGTGCGCGGACTGAGGGCCCCCAGAACAACAGCGGCACCGCCGCGCTGACGGCGAATCAATTCAGCAATGGCGTAAACTTCATCGGCGGAAAAGGCGACAATGGCGGTGCGCTGGGGCAGGCGGGTGATTTTTTTCTGCCCTGCATAAAACAGTTGCGACAGGCGCGGGCGCTCAATCACCGTAATGCCAGGCAAAAGCTGCTGCAAAATCGGCTTCATCGTCGCCGAACCGAGCAGAAGGGTTTCTTCCCGACCCCGCAGATTCAGCAGCCGGTCGGTAAAAATATGCCCGCGTTCCAGATCGCCTGCCAATTGAATTTCATCAATCGCCACAAAAGCAACCTTGGTTTCGCGCGGCAGGGCTTCCACCGTGCAAACGGAATAGCGCGCTTTTGGCGGGGTGATTTTTTCTTCGCCAGTGATGAGAGAGACATTGCTAACCCCCACCCGCTCCACCAGTCGCGTATAAACCTCACGCGCCAACAGCCGCAAAGGCAGGCCAATCATACCCGATCCATGGGCAATCATGCGCTCAATGGCGTAATGGGTCTTGCCCGTATTGGTCGGCCCCAGCACAGCAATCACGCTGCGACCGCTCAGAATCATGGGTTGCGAAGTCAAATACACGCTCCGGACTGCACTTTTCAGAGATGGTTCTGAATACAGAGCCATCATGCGCAGCAACACATGGCGTTGCTGAACGCGAAAGGCAAGGAAAGAATTGTGCAAAGCATGTTTTTAAGCGCGGGCAGGGACTTCAGCGAACAATAACCAAAAGTTGCAACCCATTTTACAACCATTTCGACAATGAGAACGGGCTGCAAACGAATCAGCAACGAATCAGTGATTCGTCCTGATTCAGGCTTTGTTCAGGTCTTGATCTCGTGACACTGCCCAGCATCAGCACATTATAATGTGTCGGCCGTGCAACCTTATTTTGTTCTGCTCAATCGGGCCGAACAGATCTCTTATGACAACATTCTTTCACGCATCAGGAACAAAGAGCAATTTTAATCGTTATGACCCCACGAAATCAAATTCTGTCACATTCAGGGGGGCGTTTTGCGATGTTAAGCACCATTTTGGTTATCATTCTCATTCTGATGCTTCTGGGCGCTCTTCCGACCTGGGGCCACAGTCGCAACTGGGGATATGGACCCTCTGGCGGTCTGGGACTGGTTGTCCTCATCCTGATCATTTTATTGCTCATGGGCCGTATTTAAAGCGTCTCATCACATGCCTGAAAATAAAATTCTTCTAGCAATCCAAACACGTGTCTATCCGGAGAAAGGGAAAACAATGAAAAAGACTGTGATTGCCATGGCCATGATCGTACCACTCGTTGCCTCTTGTACGGCAACAGAGCGCGGAGCAACCATTGGGGCGGGCACGGGTGCTGTTATTGGCGGTATTGCCACCAATTCGTGGGGCGGTGCAGCCATTGGTGCTGTTGGCGGCGGCGTCGTTGGTGCGCTTATCGGCAGATCGCAAGAACACCGCGGCTACTGCATTTATCGTGGCCGGGATGGCCATCGTTACGAAGCGCGTTGCCGCTAAGCATTTTTCCTGGAAATGCTGTAAGGTTTTCATGACCCTTCTTGGGTCGGACAACATCTCAAACAGAAAATGCCGCAGAAATCCTGCGGCATTTTCTTTGTCTGTATGAAATATGAAAACAGTTCAGACGAAAAATTGTCCGCCATTGGCTGAAATCGTCGATCCGGTTATGAAGCCCGCATCATCGGATGCCAGAAACACAACAATCCGTGCAATTTCTTCCGGTTCACCCAAGCGTCCCACCGGAATCTGCGGCAGAATACGCTCATTGAGCACCTTTTCAGGCACGGCCCGCACCATTTCCGTACCGATGTAACCGGGGCAAATCGCATTCACCGTAATGCCCTTGGCCGCCCCTTCCTGAGCCAACGCTTTGGTAAAGCCCAGATCACCAGCCTTGGCAGCCGAATAATTGGCCTGTCCCATCTGACCTTTCTGACCGTTGATGGACGAAATATTGATAACGCGGCCAAAATTACGGTCACGCATCCCTGTCCAGACAGGATGTGTCACATTGAACAGCCCGGTCAGGTTGGTTCCGATCACATCATTCCACTGTTCCGGGGTCATTTTATGGAACATGGCATCACGGGTAATACCCGCATTGTTGACCAGCACATCAATTGGCCCAAGTGCTGCTTGCACGCTGGCGATCCCCTCCACGCAGGCCTCGTAGGATGAAACATCCCACTTGAAAACCGGAATGCCCGTTTCGGCTTCAAAGATTTTGGCCTTCTCATCATTGCCGGCATAATTGGCAGCAACCTTGTATCCGGCCTCTTTGAGCGCCACCGCGATCGCTGCGCCAATACCACGCGTACCGCCCGTAACCAGTGCTACCCTGCTCATATTTCATTCTCCCTCTGTCAGACTGCCATGGCATTTTTAACATTGTTTGCACTTGGTGAAGGTCACTTTTTGAAAGTGCCCAACCGCAAGGATGCAACAGTCAAAGCTTCGCCAACCGCGCTTTCAAAAGCGCGGCTGAAAACTTCATCGTAAAAATAAAAATCTGGCTGGTTACAGCGCTTCCAGACACATGGCGACACCCATACCGCCACCAATGCACAGTGTTGCCAAGCCCTTTTTCGCGCCGCGACGCTTCATTTCAAACAGAAGCGTGTTCAGGATACGCGCCCCGGATGCACCCACCGGATGGCCAATGGCAATGGCACCACCATTGACGTTGACAATCGATGTATCCCAACCGAGATCCTTGTTCACCGCACAGGCCTGCGCTGCAAAAGCCTCATTAGCTTCGATCAGTTCCAGTTGGTTGATAGACCATCCTGCCTTTTCAAGCGCCTTGCGCGATGCTGGAATCGGTCCTGTGCCCATGATTTTCGGGTCAACACCCGCGGTTGCCCAGGAGGCGATCCGCGCCAACGGCTGAATGCCACGCCGAACAGCCTCTGCCTCTGTCATCAGAAGCGCCGCAGCCGCGCCATCATTAAGGCCGGAAGCATTACCCGCCGTGACCGTGCCTTCCTTATCAAAGGCAGGGCGCAGCTTGGTCATGCTTTCCAGTGTAGCACCAATGCGGATATATTCATCGGCATCAACAGTCACATCACCCTTACGACCCGCAATGGTCACAGGCACGATCTCATCCTTGAACTTGCCAGCGGCCTGTGCCGCCTCTGCCTTGTTTTGCGACGCGACAGCAAAGGCATCCTGCTCATCGCGGGTCAACTGCCACTGACGAGCCACATTTTCAGCGGTTACGCCCATATGGTAGCCATAGAAAGCGTCGGTCAGACCATCCTTGATCATGGTGTCGATCATTTTCATGTCGCCCATTTTGGTGCCCGCGCGCAAATGGGCACAATGCGGGGATAGCGACATGGACTCCTGCCCGCCAGCCACAATGATGGCAGCATCACCGGCAACAATCTGCTGCATGCCAACGGCGACAGCACGCAGGCCCGAGCCACAAAGCTGGTTGAGGCCCCAGGCTGTTTTTTCTTCGGGAATCCCGGCCTTGATAGCGGCTTGACGGGCTGGATTCTGTCCCTGACCGGCAGTCAAAATCTGCCCCAGAATTACTTCATCCACCTCGGCCGCCTCAACACCTGCGCGTTCCAAAACGCCCTTGATGGCCACGGCACCCAGTTCATGCGCGGCAACATTGGCAAATGCGCCGTTGAACGAACCGACCGCTGTGCGGGCAGCGCTGGCAATGACGATAGAAGGGGTGGCCATGGGAGTCTCCTCAAATGTTTTGGTCCTCTGGGCGGAGACTGTCAAAGCTCTTCCGAGAAGTCAAATGTTAAGCTGTGAATTTTTCAGTCATCGGTTGCATTCTTGATAATTGCCAGCAGAAGACACAAGCGCGGGTCTTGCGTTGCACAAAGAGATTGTCAGGCTGCGTGGTTTAAGATTAGACTTACGTTCAGGGAAGAGTATTGTTGTGTAACATCATATTCCAAATTCCAGCCGAAATCGGCCGAGGAAGGAAATCATGCCCGTTACACAAACGGTATAGCAGACCACAGACGTCATTTGAGTGACATGTCTGTGATGCAAAACGATAAAGCCGGGTTAGGAGACACAGTATGGCCAAGGCCGAGGGCGAAATTATCATTAAAAAATATGCCAATCGTCGCCTCTACAACACAGGTACGAGCACCTATGTCACGCTCGATGATCTGGCGAAGATGGTCAAGAAAGGGGAGGATTTTGTCGTCCAGGATGCAAAGTCCGGCGATGATATAACCCATTCTGTGCTCACACAGATTATTTTCGAGCAGGAAGGCAAGACAAACAACACGCTTTTGCCGATCTCCTTCCTGCGCCAATTGATTGGCTATTATGGCGATCAGATGCAAATGGTTGTACCGAGCTTTCTGGAGCATTCCATGAAAGCCTTCACCGAACAGCAAGCACAAATGCGTGAACAGGTCACCCGTGCTTTTGGCGATATGCCTCTGACGAAGAATTTGCAGGCTCCCATGCAGTTGATGGAAGAGCAGGTCAAGCGCAACACCGAAATGTTCCATCAGGCCATGCAGATGTTTTCGCCCTTCATGGCACCCAAGCAGCCCCAGGAAGAAAAACGCAGCGAAGCCAAAGATATTGACGAGCTGAAAGAACAGTTGCGCAATCTGCAAAACAAGCTTGATAAGCTGTAAGAGGGCAGGTGGCCCGCAAGCATGACGCCCCCCTGAAGCTCAAAAATAAAAAAAGCCCGGCATAACCGGGCTTTTTCAATCTATCCTCAAAAAACGCTTATGCGCTTTCCTTCGGTGTCAGAACCTGACGACCGCGATACATGCCGGTCTTCAGATCGATATGATGCGGACGGCGCAGTTCGCCGGAATTCTTGTCTTCCACATAGGTCGGAACCTTGAGCGCGTCTGCAGAGCGGCGCATACCGCGCTTGGACGGGCTTGTTTTTCTTTTTGGTACAGCCATTTAAATTACTCCACGTGACGGGCGAAAGCAGAAGGATCGACCTTTTTGAGGGCGAAAAACATCTCTCTCGAACTCGGAATTTGCCGGGCTTATACATGCCGGATAGGCCTTTGACCAGACCCTGAATTGATTTTTTTGAATCAGATGACGCACTTATGCCTCATCTTCCGGCACGATCCATGGTTCAGCCAGTGCTGCATCCCGCCATTTGATCCATGCAGGATGCGCCTGCATGCGCTGCATATAGGCCAGACTATCCGCATTTTGTGTCAGTTGATAGACAGAAAAACGGTTAACCACAGGCGCGAACATGGCATCAGCCGCGCAAAATGCACCAAACAGGAAAGGCCCACCGGAGCGGGCAATCTGTTCGCGCCAAATGGTTTCAATGCGCTGCACATCTGCCAAAATCGCATCATTTGTCGCAACAGGACGCGCAGGCCTGCGAAAATTCATCGGGCAGGCATTGCGCAACGCCCGAAAACCCGACACCATTTCCAGACTGATCGCCCGCGCCACCGCACGCTCAGCCGCTGCTTCGGGCCAAATTCGCGCCTTCGGAAACACCTCAGCCAGATATTCGATAATCGCCAGAGATTCCCAGACCTTCACATCTCCATGCACCAGCACCGGCACCTGACCTGTGGGGGAAATCGCCTTGATTCCCGGATTGCCCGCCGGAAAATCAAACAAAATCTGTTGTTCGTGAAATTCAATTCCAGCCGCCGTCATGGCCATCCATGGCCGAAACGACCAGGAAGAATAATTCTTATTGGCAATATAAAGGGTCAGATCTGTCATAATTGTTATCTCCGCAAAAAGGACGCTGTAACACCAGTCCAACCCACGGACCAACGCATTTTCGTGAGCTTACGGATCAAGACAGGTGATATATGGTCCGGCATTGCTGGCGCGGCGCTCGACAATCGAAGCCAATTGCCTCAAGCCCGGGCCTGGCTTGCTGGCATTGCGCGCAATCGGATTGGGCAGGGATACAGCCAACAGAGCCGCCTGCCGCGGTGTCAGTTTTGATGCCGGAACTTTGAAATGATAAAGCGCTGCGGCCTGCGCGCCATAGATGCCGGGGCCCCATTCGGCAATATTGAGATAAAGCTCCATGGTGCGACGTTTGGACCAGATTACATTGGCGGCCAGCGCCATGGGAATTTCCAACCCTTTTCGAATAAAAGAGCGGCTGTTCCAGAGATAGAGGTTCTTCACCGTCTGCATGGTGATGGTGCTGGCTCCACGGGTTTCTTCGCCATCCAGCGCATCATCAATCACCGAGCGCATCTGCACCCAGTCCACGCCGTTGTGAGAGCAGAACTGGCCATCTTCCGACATCATCACCGAGCGGATCAGGGCAGGGGAGATGTTTTCCAGCGGCACCCATTGCCGATGATAACCCTGCAACAGCGCAAGATCAGACAGCATAAGCGTGGATAGGGGGTGGATAAAAGAAGGGCGATAAACAACCATCAGCACGAATGGCAAGATGGCCAGAACAACCATAGCCTTGAAAAGCCGATGCAACAACAGCCGCCAACCCCTTCCCGCATCATTCTGTTCAGCCTGTCTGTCGTTTTCAGGCGCGCTGTCCGTGGTCAAATCCCGTCACTCATCCCTGTCCCGTTCCATTCTCTTACCCTTGAATGGACAAGGATGCCAGATCAACCCGCAGCAACAACAGGCTCTCACACAGATTCTGATTGCGCCTTGGGAACGGTCATGCCAAACAGCCCGCGCAGACAGGAACCCGCTTATGTTTGAGGATACACTCTTAGAAACCGCCGCACGTGTGCAAGCGCTTTTGACAGAACTGCTTCAGCCCAAAGCTGAAGAGGATGAAATTGAAAGACCCGCACCGCTTTTGGCTGCCATGCGCCACGCCGTTCTCAACGGCGGCAAGCGATTGCGCCCGTTTCTGGTTGTTGAGAGCGCCCGGCTGTTTGGTGGCGATGCAACAGCCGCTTTGCGGGTTGGTGCAGCTCTGGAATGTCTGCACTGTTATTCGCTGGTGCATGATGATCTGCCCGCCATGGACAATGACGATCTGCGCCGTGGCCAACCTACCGTACACATTGCCTTTGACGAGGCGACAGCCATTCTGGCAGGCGATAGCCTGCTGACCTTTGCGTTTGACGTGATTGCTGCCCCCGAAACGACCCTGACAGACAGCGCAAAAACAACGCTGGTTCTGGCGCTGGCCCGTGCGGCTGGCATGGGCGGCATGGCAGGCGGGCAGGCGCTGGATCTGGCCGCAGAAAAGCAGGCCCCGGATGAGCAGGGCATTGTCACATTGCAGGCGATGAAAACCGGGGCGCTGCTGCGCTTTGCCTGTGAGGCTGGCCCGGTGATTGCGGGGGCGGCGGCAGAAGACCGGCAGAGACTTCGAGCCTTTGGTGCGCTGATCGGGCGCGCTTTCCAACTGGCCGATGATTTGCTGGATCTGACCGCGGATGCCAAAACCATGGGCAAGGCAACCGGCAAGGATGCAGACCGTGGCAAGGGCACACTTGTGGCCCTCAAGGGGCAGGCATGGGCCGAAACCGAGCTGGACAGGCTGGTGAATGAAGCCGTCACCTTGTTAAGCCCTTATGGCGACAAAGCCGCCACGCTCATAGCGGCAGCCCGTTTCGTTGCCCATCGCAAAAGCTGACATTGTCTCTGTGACACATTGAAAATTGCGCACTGAATCCTGCTGCTATAGAGCATTGGAGGGTCAAAACTGGTTTCCCATCCGGAAATCCTCTCCCTGCTTGCTCGACAGGATAGCCTGACGCATGACCACAGCGCAATTTTCACCGTTTTTATCGGCCTATCTCGTCTATCTGGTGGCCGTTCTGAGTCCCGGTCCTGCCAATCTGGCCATCATGTCCACAGCCATGGCACAAGGACGGCGCGCAGCTCTGGTGCTGGCGCTGGGTATTTTTGCTGGCTCCTTCACCTGGGCCATGGCGGCGTCCTTGGGTTTGGCAACGGTACTGCGTCATTATGGCCAAGCGCTGAACCTGCTGAAAATCGCAGGCGGGCTTTATCTGCTCTATCTCGCCATCAAGGCGGCGCGCTCTGCCTTGCGCAAAAATCAGCCGACCATGCAAAAGGATAGCCCGATCCGTTCTCAACAGACTGGTGCCATTTTTCTACGGGGCTATCTGATTCATTTGACCAATCCAAAGTCGATTTTCGCCTGGGTGGCGATTATTTCGCTGGGCTTGCCGCCGAATGCGTCCTTAAGCTCGGTGACAATGGTCGTCGGCGGCTGCCTGATCACCGGATTTTGCGTTTTTTGCGGCCATGCACTGCTGTTTTCAACAGCACGGGCCGCACGCCTCTATACAGCCAGCCGCCGCTATGTGGACGGTACTCTGGCCCTGCTGTTTGGTGCAGCCAGCGTCAAAATGCTCACCGTCAGCCTCTAGAGTTTGTCGGGGAAAAGTGGAATCCGGTTTTTCTGATCAGACAAACTCAAACAAAGAGATTGAGACTCTGTCCGGTTCAATCTGAACCTGACAGAGTCTCAAAAAGCCTGATCCCTCATCGCGTGTCTGAATGCTTGTATGGACATGGAAAAAGGGAGAGGCATGGTTTTTGCCTATCCCTTTTTCACGGGAAACCGACAACACGTCGCAATGGCTCTCGTAATGTGGGCACAAAACGATTATATAAGGGGGTCTTAGAGTATTTTGCGCCCCTACTGCATAATTCCTGACATCGGAATCGATTGAAGGTCAAAATGATGCAGCAGATTGAAAACGTTACAGCGTCCTTTGTGGGTTTGATAAAACGCACGGCGCTGTAAAACACGGGCAAGATGCGTTAAGCCATTGATTCTAGGCATGCTGTGTTTGAGATCAACCGATTTTGCGCAGCAAGCCGTTGCAGGAGTACCCATGGCCCGGATCGATCAATCCGATGACTGGCGCGAAAAACATGCGCCCACCATTAGCACCTTCGAATCGCTTGCGATTGAGGCTTTTGGCACTTTGCCGAAAGAATTTCGGGATCTGACCGGCAATCTGATTATCGAAGTGGCTGATTTTCCAACCGATGATGTGTTCGAAGATATGGCGCTGGAAACACCCTTTGATTTGCTCGGCCTGTTTGAAGGTCAGGGGATTTCAGAACGTTTCACCATGGATACCGGCACTTTGCCCAACAAGATCATCCTCTATCGCCGCCCGATTCTGGATTATTGGGCGGAAAATGATGAAACCTTGGGTGATATTGTCACCCACGTGCTGATTCATGAGATCGGCCATCATTTTGGCCTCTCCGATGATGATATGGAGCGGATCGAAGAAAGCGCGGATTCGCCGCTGGGTGATCATTCCTGAGCCACGTCATCATCTGACATTCAAAAAACGCGCCGCAGAGCAATGACATCTGCGGCGCGTTTTTCATTGTCAGGCTTCGATCACCACCAGAAGATCCTTGGCATCGATCTGATCGCCGTTTTTCACCAGCACTTCCACAACCTGGCCAGCCTTTTCGGCATGCAAGGCCGTTTCCATCTTCATCGCTTCAATGGAAAGCAAGACATCGCCTGCCTTGATCTGCTGACCGGATGCGACAAAAACACGGGAAATCACGCCCGGCATCGGCGCACCGACATGATTGGTGTTATCGGTATCTGCCTTACGCCGAACCGCCACTGTGGATGTCTTGGTGCGATCCGGGACCTTGATACGACGTGGCTGGCCATTCAGCTCGAAAAAGACCGTGACCATGCCTTGCGCGTCCGGCGCACTGGACGCCTGATTGACAATCACCAGCGTCTTTCCACGCTCAATCTCGGCAAACAATTCTGCTCCATCCGCCATTCCATAGAAATAGGCAGGCGTTGGCAGAACCGAAACCGGCCCATAGGTTTCCGAGGCCAGTGCAAAATCGGTGAAGACCTTGGGATACATCAGATAGGAGGCAAACTCGAAATCCGTCACAGGTCTTTCCAGCTTGTCTTCAATCGCCTTGCGTTCCGCATCCAGATCGGCTTGCTTCAGCAAGGAACCGGGGCGCACGGTATAGGGTTGCTCACCCTTGAGAGCTTTCTTTTGCAAGGCTTCTGGCCAGCCGCTGGGTGGTTGCCCCAGATCACCCTTCAGCATGGAGACAACGGAATCGGGGAAGGCAATATCCTTCTGCGGATCTTGCACATCTGCCACCGTCAGATCCTGCGCCACCATCATCAACGCCATATCACCAACGACCTTGGAGGATGGCGTGACCTTGACGATGTCGCCAAACATCTGGTTGGCATCAGCATAGGCCTGCGCCACCTCATGCCAGCGGGTTTCGAGGCCAAGAGAGCGGGCCTGTTCCTTGAGATTGGTGAACTGACCACCGGGCATTTCATGCAGGTACACTTCCGAGGCTGGCCCCTTCAGATCGCTTTCAAACGCCGCATATTGCGCACGCACCGCTTCCCAATAGAAGGAAATGCGGCGGATCCATTCGGGGTCCAGACCAGATTCCCGTTCCGTGCCATTCAGAGCTTCGACAATCGAGCCAAGGCAGGGCTGTGACGTATTGCCCGAGAAAGCGTCCATGGCCGCATCGACCGCATCCACACCCGCATCGATAGCCGCCAGAACCGTGGCTGCCGAAATGCCGGATGTGTCATGGGTGTGGAAATGAATGGGCAGGCTGGTGGCTTCGCGCAGCGCTTTAAACAGCACCCGTGCCGCCGCAGGCTTGAGCAGACCCGCCATGTCTTTCAGGGCAATGATATGGGCACCGGCCTTTTCCAGCTCGGCCGCCAAACCTGTATAATATTTCAGGTCGTATTTGGGGCGGGCGCTGTTGAGCAAATCGCCAGTGTAGCAAATGGCGGCTTCGCACAGCTTGTTTTCTTCCTGCACCGCATCCATGGAGACGCGCATGTTATCCACCCAGTTCAGGCAGTCAAACACCCGGAACAGATCAATGCCGCCCTTTGCGGCCTGACGCACGAAATATTTGACAACGTTATCCGGGTAATTGGTATAGCCAACGCCATTGGCACCGCGCAGCAACATTTGCAACAGCAGGTTTGGTGCCCCTTCGCGCACCAGCGCCAGACGCTCCCATGGGTCTTCGGTCAAAAAGCGCATGGAAACGTCAAACGTCGCTCCACCCCAGCATTCCAGCGACAGAAGGTTGGGCAGGGCCCGCGCATACACAGGGGCAATCCGGGCAATATCATGGGTGCGCATCCGGGTGGCCAACAGCGACTGGTGACCATCGCGCATGGTGGTATCAGTGAGCAGAACGCGCTTTTCGTTGCGCATCCACTCAGCAAAACCCTTGGGACCAAGGGCATCGAGCTTCTGCTTGGTGCCATCAGGAATAGCGCCCTCAATGTAGGGCAGTACAGGCTTTGCAGCCTTTTCCGATGGCTTTGGCCGGTTTTTGGTTTCGGGATGACCATTCACGGTCACATCGGCCAGATAGGTCAGAAGCTTTGTAGCCCGATCCTGCCGCTTCACATGCGAGAACAACTCTGGTGTGCTGTCGATAAAGCGGGTCGTATAGGTGTTATCCCGGAAATTCGGATGCCCGATAATGGCTTCCAGGAAGGTCAGATTGGTGGCAACGCCGCGAATACGGAATTCGCGCAAAGCGCGATCCATACGGCTGATGGCCTCTTGCGGTGTGCTGCCTGCCGCCGTCACCTTGACCAGAAGCGGATCATAGTAGCGGGTGATAATCGCGCCTGTATAAGCAGTGCCACCATCCAGACGGATGCCAAACCCGGCGGCTGAACGATAGGCCGTGATGCGGCCGTAATCGGGAATGAAATTATGCTCAGGATCTTCGGTGGTCACACGGCATTGCAAGGCATGGCCATGCAGCCGGATGTCTTCCTGCCGGGGAACGCCGGATTCCGGGGTGCCAATGGCAAAGCCATCGAGAATATGAATCTGCGCTTTGACAATATCAATGCCGGTGACAACTTCAGTCACCGTATGCTCCACCTGAATGCGTGGGTTCACCTCGATGAAGTAGAATTTACCCGTATCGGCATCCATCAGATATTCAACGGTACCGGCACCGATATAGCCTGTGGCCTTGGCAATCTTCAGCGAATAATTGGCAAGCTCCTGACGCTGCTCCTCTGTGAGGTAAGGAGCAGGGGCACGTTCCACGACTTTCTGGTTGCGGCGCTGCACCGAGCAATCACGCTCAAACAGGTGGACGGCATTGCCATGGGTGTCGCCCAGAATCTGGCTCTCCACATGGCGAGCGCGCTCTACAAGCTTTTCGAGATAGACCTCATCCTTGCCGAAAGCGGCCTGCGCCTCGCGCTTGGCTTCGGTGACTTCCTTAGCCAGATCGCTTTCACTGCGAATCACGCGCATACCGCGACCGCCGCCACCCCAGGATGCTTTGAGCATCAAGGGATAACCAATCTCGGCTGCCATTTTGGCAATTTCGCCCATGTCATTGGGCAAGGGATCTGTTGCCGGAACAACCGGAACGCCAATGCTGATGGCGAGATTGCGCGCAGCAACCTTATTGCCCAATTGCCGCATGGTTTCGGCTTTTGGACCAATAAAAATCAGACCTGCATCGTTACAGGCGTCTACAAATTCAGGACTTTCCGACAAAAGACCATAACCCGGGTGAATAGCATCCGCCCCCGACAGCTTGGCAACACGGATAATTTCATCAATCGAGAGATAGCTCTCAATCGGGCCGAGATCGCGCTTGAGGTGAGGGCCACGGCCAACCTGATAACTCTCATCGGCTTTAAAGCGATGCAGGGAGAGTTTGTCTTCTTCCGCCCAGATAGCGACGGTTTTCAATCCGAGTTCATTGGCGGCACGAAACACGCGAATGGCAATTTCGGATCGGTTGGCAACAAGAATTTTCGAAATAGACAATGAGCCCTCCTCAGTATCAGGCGCTTCCTTTCGCGCTTGCGAAAAGAATCCATAGCCCTTTGTAAGGGCATACGCAATTTCTGCGCAATGCAACATTAAAAATATTGGGACTTTTCAGAGGGCATCCAGCCTGTTTGACAACGGGCAAGGTGTTCGAAATTGCCAATACATCCTATGGATGCAAAATCAATTGATCAACCCAAGACGCATTGCCAAAGCAACCATGTGTTGCCTGTTCTTGGCCGTCAATTTGTCCTGCAATTCGTTCACGTACCAATCCACGGTGTGATTGGAAATTTCGAGCAATTTGCTCATTTCGTGGGACGTCATGCCTTCACCGAGATAATTGAGAATCTCAAGTTCACGACGTGTCAGCCGTACATCCACTTTCGGAGCGTCTGAAAGAAGTTCGGCCTCGCCAATCAGTTCCATGATGCGCCAGAAAGCACATTTGGCCACGGCATCAAACAGCATGATTTCAATCGGAGAAAGGTCAACCGGGCGTCCACCAATTGTCATGTTCCCTAACAGACCAC
>CAJYRE010000167.1 GCA_913776675.1 Rhizobiaceae bacterium | reverse complement strand
ATTGTCTGCTACAGCTCCACAGGCGGGGCCCATGAAGATGCCCTGTTTGCCGAACTGGAGCCGAAGCTGAAACTCGGACTTATTCGGCTTCCTATTCGCCGGGCAATTGGTCCGGAAGATGTGGCTGCGGCCAAAGCATGCTACCAGCACATCAAATCACTGTATCCAGATGTGTTGCACGGACACGGTGCCAAGGGCGGTGCCATGGCCCGCATCATCGGCTCCTTGCTGCGGGCGCAAGGCACGCAGGTTGCCCGTTTTTATTCACCCCACGGCGGCAGCCTGCATTATCGCAGCAATACCGCTCTGGGCAAAATCATCTTCACCTTGGAAAAGCTGCTGGAGCGGCACACCGAAGCCATCTCCTTTGTCTGTGGGTTTGAGCAATGGACCTACCAAACCAAGGTGGGCCACCCCCGCTGTGCTTCTCGGCTCATTCATAATGGCATTGGTGATCAGGAGTTTCAGCCGATTGCCGTGGGCCCGGATGGTGTTGATTTTGCCTTCATAGGCATGTTGCGGGAGTTGAAAGGCCCGGATGTGTTTATCGATGCCTTTCAACAGGTTGAACAGCGACTTGGACGCCCGCTCTCAGCCGTGTTGATTGGCGATGGCCCCGAACAGGCCACCTATGATCAGATGATCATTCAACGCGGATTGGGACGTCGCATACGGCGCTTTCCGTCCATGCGTGTTTCGGAGGCTTTTGCCATGAGCGATATTATTGTCGTTCCATCGCGGGCTGAATCCATGCCGTATATCGTTCTGGAGGCCGTCGGGGCTGGTAAAGCCGTGATTGCCAGCAATGTGGGTGGTATTGCCGAAGCTTTGGGCAAAGACAGCCCGGCCCTGGTCCCGCCGGACAATGTGGAAGCACTGGCCGCAGTGATGATAAAAGCCTTGACCGAACCCGGCTGGAAACAGGCAACCATGCCGGATGCCAATGCCTTTTATGCGTGCTTTTCTTCGGCAACCATGGCCAAACGCATGTTGGACCTCTACGCCGAGCATTTGCCAAAAGCATAGCCCATTAAAAAAATCCCCTTAAAATCAGTAGGTTCCATACTATTATCTTGAATTCCAGCCTTAAATAACGCAGGGCTTTGGAAATGAGCTAAACTTTTTTTAGAATATTCTCTATAAAAGCATCTCATTGCAAAATGGAATGCTGTCATGAAGACACCAAACACTTTGGACATTGCCAGACTGCGTCGAAAATTACGTGACGAAGTTGGTAAAATGGACGCGCGTGAACGGTCTGATGGACCACAGATCACGAATCTATCGCCCACGGCCAGTCTTGTTGCCCAGCATTTGCGCGAAGCAAACCGCTCTCCCGTTATTATTCTTGGTCAGCTCGGTATTTTTGAGTTTTGCTCCATGATGTTCATCGGATTCGCTGTGCATTGGTTTGCAGTATCAGTTCCCAGCATCCATTTTATTCTCCATGCAGGCTTTGCGGCCATAGGAACAGCAACCTATTCTCTTCTTTTGCTCTTTGCCGATGCCTATCAGATTCAGGTTCTCAGGAAGCCATGGACATCGTTAAAACGCGCCTTGATTGGATGGGTGTTGTGTTTGGCCGCCATGGCAGTGTTCTGCGAGTTTCTCCCCTCGTCAGAAGTGCTTTATCCATGGCTCACGGGCTGGGCGGTCGCGGGCAGCATATTCATCATCATCGAACGCTACATGCTGGCGCTGGGCATTCGTCGATGGACGCGCAATGGTCTGATTGAACGGCGGGCCGTTATTGTTGGCGGCGGCGAACCTGCCAAGACGCTCATTCGCAAACTGGAAAGCCAGGACGATAACGATATTCGGATTTGTGGCATTTTTGATGATCGGCAGGGTGAGCGTTCTCCCACGATGGTGGCAGGCTACCCCAAGTTGGGCACTGTAGCGGAACTGGTGCAATTTGCCCGTGAAGCCCGCATTGATATGCTGATCATCTCCCTGCCGCTCAGCGCGGAAGCCCGTATTTTGCAACTGCTGAAAATGCTCTGGGTTCTGCCTGTGGACATCCGGCTGGCCGCCCATTCAGACAGTCTGGCGTTTCGTCCCCGTGCCTATTCCCATGTTGGCACTGTTCCCATGCTGGATCTGGTGGACAAGCCCATTCGGGATTGGGACTCGGTGGCCAAGCGGGCCTTCGATATTGTTTTCAGCCTGCTGGCTCTTGCCCTTCTGTGGCCCATCATGCTGGCCGCAGCCATTGCCGTGCGCACCACCTCCAAAGGGCCTATTCTGTTTGTGCAAAAGCGCCATGGTTTCAATAACCAGGTCGTCAATGTGCTGAAATTCCGCTCGATGTATACGGAAATGAGCGATCCGACCGCAAAACTGGCGGTGACGAAAAACGATCCTCGTGTGACCCCTGTGGGACGATTCTTGCGCAAATCCTCCATGGATGAATTGCCACAACTGTTCAATGTGCTGAAAGGTGAGCTTTCTCTGGTTGGCCCAAGGCCCCACGCCATTCTGGCGCAAACCCACAACCGCCTTTATGGTGATATTGTTGAAGACTATTTTGCCAGACACCGGGTTAAGCCCGGCGTGACAGGCTGGGCGCAGGTCAATGGCTGGCGCGGTGAAATTGATAATGATGAAAAAATCAAAGGCAGAACCGCCTGCGATCTCTACTATATTGAAAACTGGTCTTTGCTGCTGGATCTCAAGATTCTTTTCATGACACCCTTTAGCCTTTTGAACACGGAAAATGCCTATTGAGCACCTTTGACACCAGCACAGGCAGCCCCTTCCTGCCGGGATTGGCCACAGCCAAACTGCTGGGATCGGCGCTTATTGCTCTCGGCGTTTTCCTGCTGGGGTTTGTATTTCAGGAACCAGCACCCTATGAGCTGTTCATGGCGGTACAAATGCCGCTGTGGTTCATTCTCGGCCTGCGCATCTCGCGCAACATTGCCCCTTTGCTGGGCCTGCTGCTCACCTTCAACATTGGCGGCCTTCTGTCACTCACCATGATGATCGATCTGGATACAGGCCCCATGTATGTGGCCATATCCACCTTTCTGGCGCTGACATCCGTGTTTTATGCCGCCATCATTGAAGATCGGCAGGAGCGCTTACACCTGATTTTCAAGGCATGGTCTCTGGCTGCGGTGGGCACTGCTGCGCTTGGTGTGCTTGGCTATTTCCATGCCTTTCCCGGATCAGAGGTTTTTACCCGCTATGAGCGGGCGATGGGTGCCTTTCAAGACCCCAATGTGTTTGGGCCGTTTCTGATTGCTCCCTCCCTTTACCTGATACACGGTTTGCTGACAGGTCGTCTGATGGATGCGCCATGGCGTCTTCTTGGGCTGCTGATCATTGCCTTGGGTGTTTTTCTATCCTTTTCCCGTGCAGCCTGGGCCTTGTTTCTGTTTTCGGCCGTGGCCATGGTCATCATTCTGCTCATTCAAAAACGCCGCGGCGCGTTTCGGCTGAAAATCCTGCTGCTGTCCTTGACCGCTGGTGTACTCATGGTGTTCACACTGGCCATTGCGCTGCAATCTGAGCAGGTGCGCAACATCTTTTCTGCCCGCACAGAACTGGTGCAGGACTATGATGGTGGCCATCTGGGGCGCTTTGAGCGTCACAAGATCGGCTTTCTCATGTCCATGGAACGGCCACTGGGCATCGGACCATTGGCCTTCAACAAGATCTTCCCGGAAGATGAGCATAATATCTGGCTCAAATCGCTAACCACCTACGGATGGTTGGGGTTTGTCTGCTATCTGACCTTGATGATCTGGACTCTTTGCTTCGGCTTCAAATATCTGCTGCGCGAACGTGTCTGGCAGCCCTATCTGATGATTGCCTGGATCACTCTTATCGGTCATGCTGCAATTGGCAACGTTATCGATCTGGATCACTGGCGGCATATGTATTTGCTGTTTGGCATTCTTTGGGGATGCAAAGCGCTGGAAATGCGCCACCAGCAGACCCAACACCACACCTCTCCCTGAAAGACTGATTGTCAGCCGCGATCAGAAAAGCCAATCAAACCAGGACCCTGAATGGAACAAAGCGCCCGTGGCGACGTTGTTCTGATGATTATTCCTGCACAGAACCGTTCAAAACGAGTTTGCGCAAAGAATAATAAGGTTTTCCGCACAAGAACGACGTTCTTTTGCGTGGTGGATATGCAGAAAAAGGAGAGGGATACGATGACTCGCACAAATGGTCTTTATCTGGTGATTGGCGCATTGGTCGTGGCTGTGATTGGTCTGGGCGGATATACGTATCATGAAAAAACCAAGCCCAAAGCTGTGGAGTTCAGTATCGGTCAGGACGGCGTCAAGGTTCAGGAAAAATAAGATCGCAGACGCCTTGTTCTTCCTTTCATGACAGACAAAACAAAATCGGCGATCCGGTGTATGACCGGATCGCCGATTTTTTGGTTTTTCAAACAAAGATTACTGCATAATTTTCTCCTTAAATCGGAATCGATTTAAGGAGAAAATTATGCAGCAAATTAAAAGTGTTACAGCGCCATCCATATCATCCGGAAACACGCGATCTGTTAAGCGACCACTTGGAAAGCCCCCAGCGGCTCACGAGAATGTCTGGAAGATGCAAGGCAGACGAGAGCATAAAAGGCATAGGCTCCCCCTGCCCCGACGCAATGGGCACGCCATGATCCAGGCCATCCAGCAAGGTTGACTCCACTTTAATCTCACCCTTTGCATCGTGCCAGACGTGGCTGGATACCTTGCCCAGCCGCACGACTTTGCTCTTAACATCTGTCAAGCCATGCACGGCCAACCATTGCATCCGCAGAGCGTCTGCATTCTTGACATTCACCACCTGATCATCCGTTCCATGCCAGATGGATATGCGTGGCCATTGCGTTGCTTCGGGCGCAGCCTGCTGCACAAGATGGGCCCATTCTTCCGGTGTCTTGACCGCGCCATTCTTCATGACGCTGAAAGCATGCATGGCATCACGCGCCGCGCCAAACGGCAAGCCTGCAACAATGGCACCCGCCCGAAACACCTCTGGATAGGCGGCAAGAAGCGCGGCTGTCAGTGCGCCGCCGGCTGATAGCCCCATAATGTAGATGGCACCCGTATCCAGCGCATAATCATCAACCATGCTGGCAATCATCTGGCGTACAGACCCCGCTTCGCCGCGATCACGGCTCACAGCACTTGGACGAAACCAGTTGAAACAGCCGTGAGAATTGTTCGAATGGCTCTGCTCGGGATAAAGCAGAGCAAAACCATGCTGACGCGCCAGTTTCGACCAGCCGCTGCCACGATCAAAATCAGCCGCAGATTGCCCGCAACCATGCAAAACCACCACCAGAGGCGCACCTTGCCGCAAGCGCGGGGGAACATAGGACAACATCCGCAATGAGCCGGGATTGCTTCCAAAGCCAGAGGTTTCCCTGAGCGTTTGCTCCTCAGAATCTGTCTCGGACTCATCAAGCCAGAAACGGCTGCCCTCATCAACAAAATCGACAAGCGTTTGCCGCAAGGTCTTCTGTTGACGGATCAAGGCTGCCATCGACTGGGAGAGGTTCATTCGCATATTTCGACTTCCTAAAGCATGTCGCATTTTATTGCCCTCAATAAAACGATAACGGACATGCGACAAAAGAATAGAGAGACGGCCAAGTTCACTCTGAACCGGACAAGCCCTCGGAACGCCCAATGGAACATTTTGGCAGCGATGCGGCATGCACCGTCTGCCCCATTCCAATGCTGCAGTGCAGCGAATATAGGGCAAATGTGACCATTTAGCGAGATGGCACGAGCCTATTCACGGCA
The DNA here is from genome assembly GCA_913776675.1 of Rhizobiaceae bacterium. Taxonomy (GTDB): domain Bacteria; phylum Pseudomonadota; class Alphaproteobacteria; order Rhizobiales; family Rhizobiaceae; genus Allorhizobium. The sequence goes on along the minus strand of CAJYRE010000167.1, from coordinate 471 downwards.
ACCATGCGCCGATTGTGATAAATATAGATTTAAGGCTGTCATAAACAGCGACCAAAATCATGGATTCGCATCCGCCGCCGTCAATAAAAGTGCAAGCACGCGCACCCTCAGGCTTCGTCATTTTTATCGTTGCACTTGAGAAACATTATGAGCTGTATCGCGCAAAACTATCGCTATCCAAGATTTTTCAGACAGGATCGATAATTCTTAACTTGGTTGCTTTTGCGACAGCATGTGCTGTATTGCGACATTTGAGTTTAAGGCGTGCGGATGTGAGATGGCCACGGGCTGTATAGTCCGAAATATGCAGCGCCCCTGAAATCTCCTTAAGGTTTCTGCCCTGTGCGGCCAGATAGAGGCACTCCCGCTCACGGCGTGCCAAAGGGCGCACCTCATCCGCATGACCATAGGCCTCTTTCAAGGCGCGCAGATGAATATCCTCCGCCAGACTTTTCCATGCCTCGGCATGGG
>CAJYRE010000166.1 GCA_913776675.1 Rhizobiaceae bacterium | reverse complement strand
GCATGATGCCTGCGGCGTTGGTTTTATTGCTCATATGAAGGGTGAGAAGTCACACCAGATCGTCAAGGATGGTCTGTTCATTCTCGAAAACATGACGCATCGTGGCGCTGTGGGCGCAGATCCGCTGATGGGCGATGGTGCGGGCATTCTGGTGCAGATCCCGGACAGGTTTTTCCGTGAAGAAATGGCAGCCCAAGGCATTACCCTGCCCAAGGCCGGTGAATATGCGGTGGGCCATTTCTTCTTTCCGCAGGATGAAGAGCAGATTGCCCATTTCAAGAAGGTCATCACCGATGTCTGTCTGGCCGAAGGTCAGCATCTGATTGGCTATCGTGATGTGCCGGTCGATAACTCCTCGCTGTCCAAGGCTCCTGATATTGCCGCCACCGAGCCACGCCATATTCAGGTGTTCATCGGCGCTGGCCGCGATGCGGCAACTCAGGATGCGTTTGAGCGCCGCCTGTTCTTGCTGCGCAAGGTGATTTCCAACCGGATTTATGATGAGTTCGGTGGCGAAGAAACCGGCTTCTATCCGGTGTCGCTGTCGTCCTCGACGATTGTTTATAAGGGCATGTTCCTCGCCTATCAGGTGGGTGCCTATTATAAGGACTTGGCTGACCCACGGTTTGAATCGGCGGTTGCGCTTGTGCATCAGCGCTTTTCCACCAACACCTTCCCATCGTGGAAGCTGGCGCATCCGTATCGCATGGTCGCCCACAACGGCGAAATCAACACGCTGCGCGGCAACGTCAACTGGATGGCGGCGCGTCAGGCGTCGGTCTCTTCACCGCTGTTTGGCGATGACATTTCCAAGCTCTGGCCGATTTCTTACGAAGGTCAGTCTGACACCGCCTGTTTTGATAACGCGCTCGAATTTTTGATGCGTGGTGGCTATTCCATGGCCCATGCGGTGATGATGCTGATCCCGGAAGCCTGGGCTGGCAACCAATTGATGGGCAAGGAGCGCAAGGCGTTTTACGAATATCACGCTGCCCTGATGGAGCCATGGGATGGTCCGGCCGCTGTTGCCTTCACCGATGGCAAGCAGATTGGTGCGACGCTGGACCGCAACGGTCTGCGTCCGGCCCGCTATCTCGTGACGGATGATAACCGCATCATCATGGCATCGGAAGCCGGCACGCTGCCCGTGCCGGAAGAAAAGATTGTCAAGAAGTGGCGTTTGCAGCCCGGCAAGATGCTGCTGATCGATATGGAAAAAGGCCAGATCATTTCCGATGAGGATGTGAAGAGCGATCTCGCCACCAAGCACCCTTACCGCACATGGCTGGACCGCACCCAGCTCATTCTGGAAGACCTCAACCCGGTTGAGCCGCGCGCCCTGCGCCGCGATGTATCCCTGCTCGATCGTCAGCAGGCCTTTGGTTACACGTCTGAGGATACCCGCATCCTGATGTCGCCGATGGCGACCACGGGGCAGGAAGCGATTGGCTCGATGGGCACGGATACGCCGATTTCGGCCATGTCGTCGAAGTCGAAGCTGCTTTACACCTATTTCAAGCAGAACTTCGCGCAAGTCACCAATCCGCCGATTGACCCGATCCGCGAAGAACTGGTGATGAGCCTTGTATCCTTCATTGGTCCGCGTCCGAACATTCTGGACCATGAAGGGGCTGCCAACGCCAAGCGGCTGGAAGTGCGTCAGCCAATCCTGACCAATGGCGATCTGGAAAAGATCCGTTCGATTGGCCACACCGAAGACCGTTTCGACACCAAGACGCTCGACTTCACTTACGACGTGGAGCGCGGTGCAGAGGGCATGCCGGACATGCTGGATCGCCTGTGCGAGCGGGCGGAAGCTGCCGTGCGTGGCGGCTATAACATCATTGTTCTGTCTGACCGTCAGATCGGCCCGGATCGCATTGCCATTCCGGCTCTGCTGGCAACGGCGGCTGTGCACCATCATCTGATCCGCAAGGGCCTTCGTACCTCGGTTGGTCTGGTGGTTGAATCCGGTGAGCCGCGCGAAGTGCATCACTTCTGCTGTCTGGCTGGCTATGGTGCCGAAGCCATCAACCCCTATCTGGCCTTTGATACGCTGCTGGACATGCACAAGCATGGCGAATTCCCCAAGGAAGTCGATGCCGATGAGCTGGTCTATCGCTACATCAAGGCGGTTGGGAAGGGCATTCTCAAGGTCATGTCCAAAATGGGCATTTCCACCTATCAGTCCTATTGCGGCGCGCAGATTTTTGATGCTGTTGGTCTCAACTCCGAGCTGATCGAGAAGTATTTCTTCGGCACGGCCTCGAACATTGAAGGTATTGGTCTGGCTGAAATTGCGCAGGAAACGGTGGCACGCCACCACTCTGCTTTTGGCAAGGACCCAATTCTGGCCAACACGCTGGATATCGGCGGCGAATATGCCTACCGTATTCGCGGTGAAAACCATGCCTGGAGCCCGGATTCGATTGCCACCTTGCAACACGCTGTGCGCGGCAACAGTCAGGATCGCTACCGCGAATTTGCCGAGCTGGTAAACGAAAGCGCGCTGCGGATGAACACCATCCGCGGTCTGTTCAAGATCAAATCAGCGGAGCAGCAGGGCCGTAAGCCTGTGTCGATTGATGAGGTTGAACCCGCCGCCGAGATCGTCAAGCGCTTCTCCACGGGTGCCATGTCGTTCGGCTCCATCAGCCGCGAGGCGCACACCACGCTGGCCATTGCCATGAACCGCATTGGCGGCAAGTCAAACACGGGTGAGGGTGGCGAAGAGTCTGACCGTTATCTGCCGCTGCTGGATGGTTCCTCCAACCCGGAACGCTCTGCCATCAAGCAGATTGCCTCTGGCCGTTTTGGCGTGACCACCGAATATCTGGTCAATGCCGATATGCTGCAAATCAAGGTGGCGCAGGGTGCCAAGCCCGGCGAGGGCGGACAATTGCCCGGCCATAAGGTTGATGCCACGGTTGCCAAAACCCGTCATTCTACCCCGGGCGTTGGCCTGATTTCGCCGCCGCCACACCATGACATTTACTCGATCGAAGATCTGGCACAGTTGATCTACGATTTGAAGAATGTGAACCCGGAAGCTGATGTCTCGGTCAAGCTGGTGTCGGAAGTGGGTGTGGGCACGGTTGCGGCCGGTGTTGCCAAGGCGCGCGCTGACCATATCACTGTCTCCGGTTTTGACGGCGGCACGGGCGCATCGCCTCTGACGTCGTTGAAGCACGCCGGTTCGCCATGGGAAATCGGTCTGGCTGAGACCCAGCAGACGCTGGTGCTCAACGGTCTGCGTTCGCGCGTTGCCCTTCAGGTCGATGGTGGCTTGAAGACGGGCCGCGATGTGATCATCGGCGCTCTTCTGGGCGCTGACGAATTCGGCTTTGCCACAGCACCTTTGATTGCGGCAGGCTGCATCATGATGCGCAAGTGCCATCTCAACACCTGCCCGGTGGGCGTTGCAACGCAGGATCCGGTCTTGCGCAAGCGCTTCAAGGGCACGCCAGAGCATGTCATCAACTACTTCTTAGATCGGAAGAGCACA
>CAJYRE010000165.1 GCA_913776675.1 Rhizobiaceae bacterium | reverse complement strand
GAACCCGGCGCGATGTAGAGCGTCTTCACGCCGATCCACAGGCGAACCCGCCGGAGCCAGCATATCCAGCGCCGTCATGGCCTTTGCCTTGAAACGCGCCGCAGAGGCAGCCTTGGCAAACGTGCCTGCCGGATCAACATCCGCTGCCGCCGCAGGAGCTGATGCATCTGCCTCTTTCAGGCTTAGAGCAAGCCCGCCCTGAAGGGAGGCTGACGATACAAACGAAATTTCAAGCTTGGCGGCCATAATCGACTCCGGCATTGCATGTTCAAACAGGCGGTGATCATGTCGGTTTTGCACCAGATTGCAACAAATAGAGTGGCAAACAGCGATTTTCGTGTGCAAAAGCGCCATGGTTGCGAGGTCCGAAAATGACCCTGCTTGCCCGCATTCATTCCAGCAGAGGCACAAAGGCCATCTGGTTCTTTTGAGCAACCCGCGCTAAGAAGCCCGCAAACACTCCAAGAGACAAGCCTGAAAGCGCGCCATGAGCCAGCATGCCCAGCCCCCTCGGCACGATAGAAAGACACTGTGGAACAGGCTTGATTGCGCCCCGGACCTGACGAGAGCATCCATCGGCACGGCTCTTACGCTGTCCGCGGTCTGGATCGCCCTGCTCTGGCTTTTTTATCATTTTCCCAGCCTTGATCAGGATGTTGCAAGCCTGTTTTTCCGCGCACATGCCTGCGGTGATACGCTTGGGCAGGTGATCTGTGGCGATTTTCCCGTCAGCCAGAATGCACTGGCAAAGCTTGTTCGAAAACTGCTGTTCTTTATGCCCCATGGCATGATTCTATGCCTTCTGGTCGCGCTGGTTGTTTGTCTTGTTCAATCGAAAGACAAGCGCGTCAGTGAGTTTCCACTCCTGAAAAAACGCAACAACGATGGGATCACCAAGCTGTCACTGGCGCTCATCTCCGTGCTGATCGGGCCGATTTTCATCGTGAATGTTGTCCTCAAAGAATGGTCAGGGCGGCCGCGCCCCATGGAAACCAACTTGTTTGGTGGTCCGTTCGATTTTATGCCCGCTGGCAGCTTTGCCGGTGCCTGCCAGAGCAATTGCTCGTTCATTTCCGGTGAAGCAGCAGGCGCTGGCATGTTGTTGTGCATTGTGGCCCTTTTGCCGGATGTATGGCGCAAAAGATTGGGCCCGGCCTTGGTCATCGCCTCGATTCTCACGCCGCTGTTGCGCGTGGCCTTCGGGGGGCATTACCTGTCAGATGCCATTCTTGGCTGGCTGTCATCTCCGGTGATTTTTGCCTGGGTTTTTGCCATTTATCATCTGCGCACCAAGCCGCAAAAGCGCTCATATTCCGATCGATAGAGGTCCTGCACAGGTGATTGGAACACGGGCTCTTGTTTTTTCAAACAAGCAAGGGCAAATAGGGACCACAGGCAGGGTCAGGCATGAAGCTTTTAGAAATCTATATATTGCGACGTGTCGCCCAGATGTTTCTGACAGCCTTGCTGCCGGTGCTCGCCATTATATGGACGACTCAGGTTCTGGCACGCATCAATCTGGTAACAGACACAGGGCAATCCATTGGCAGCTTTGCCACACTGGCAACGCTGATTCTTCCTACCATCATTCCGGTGGTCATGCCCTTCGCGCTGGTCATCGGCATCACGCAAACGCTCACGGCTATGAACAATGACTCGGAACTCCCTGTCATTGATGCCGCAGGGGCTTCGCGTTCCATCATCTTGCGACCCATTCTGTTGTTTGCTCTGGCTGCAAGCCTGCTCACGTTGTTCATTACCAATGATGTGCAGCCACGGGTGAAGATGGCGGCGCGGCAAATGATTGCCAATGCCTATGCCGATCTTCTCTCAACGGTGATTGAGGAAAAGTCCTTCCGCAAGGTTGAGGACAATCTCTATGTGCAGATTTCCCAGCGGCTGGCCGGACGTGTTCTCAAGGGCTTGTTTGTTGCCGATTATCGGGATCCGAATTACGCCCTCATCTATTACGCCCGTGAAGGTGCCGTGGATAAAACCGGCACAGCCCTGATCATGCACGATGGCGAAGTGCAGCGCAAAGCGCCCGGCGAGGATGTCTCCATCGTGCGCTTTGATTCCTACGCATTCGACCTGTCTGATCTGACCGCATCGCGCGGCAAGGCAAACTTGCGCGCCAGCGACCGCAGCCTGAGCTTTCTGCTCAATCCTGATCCCAGTGATGAAGATTACAAGGCGCGTCCGGGCGCTTATACGGCCGAGTTGCACAAGCGTATGACCGAGTGGCTCCTGCCGTTTGCCTTTGCCCTGATTGCGTTGGTCATCGCTGGCGATGCAAAATCGCACCGTGAGGCCCGTCTGCATCCGATGGTGTCGGCGCTGACCATTGCGCTGCTGCTCCGGTGGCTTTCCTTCTATGCAGGCAACAAGGTGGAAACCAACAGTGCCTATGTTTATTTGATGTATGCCACACCGCTGGTCAGTGGTGGCGTTGCCGCATACCTTCTCTTGCGCCAGAAACGCTCGACCCGACAGCCAGCCTTTTTCCGCCTTGTGGATAAAATCCTTGTGCGCGTGCAGATGCGGATTGCTGACCTTCGCGGCAAAAGCAATGGAGGCGGCGCATGATGTTGGGCACACTCAGCCGCTATTTTCTCAAGCGCTACGCCATAACCGTTTTCTGGTTCCTCATTGGTGTTGCCTCGATTATTTTCCTGATTGATTTCAGCGAAGTCAGTGGCCGCTATTCCGATGCCAAGGGCGCATCGCTGTTGGGCGTGTTTCTGCTGACGCTCATGCGGCTTCCGCTGATCTTGCAACAGACAATGCCCTTCATTGCCCTTTTTGCCGGTATGACAGCCCTGATTGCGCTCAATCGCCGTTCAGAGCTGGTTGTGGCACGTGCGGCAGGAATTTCGGTGTGGCAATTCATGTTTCCGTTCCTGCTGGGCGCTTTTATTCTGGGTGTGGGCAGTTCGCTTATTCTCAATCCGCTGGCTGCCATCGGACAGCAATGGGCGCAATCGCAAGAGGCTGCCTGGAGTGATTCGAGCAATGCCAGCAATGATAGCAATATCGTTCCATGGATACGGCAGATTTCAGACCGGGATGACACCATCATCGGTGCCTCTTCCGTGCTGGAAAACGGCACATTGCTGGTCCAACCCGTGTTTATTCACTTTGACAGCGATGGTCGGATTGCCTATCGACAGGATGCATCCACAGCCAAGTTGAAAAATGGTTACTGGGAACTTAATGACGTTGTTGAAACCCGTCCGGGCGAAACACCAGTGCGGCACAAGACTGACAAGTTACGTACCAATTTGAAGCAGGACTTTTTACAGGAGCGTCTCGCACAGCCGGATACTGTTGCTTTTTATGATCTTTCTAACAAAATAGCGGTCGCGCGATCCTTCGGAATCTCAACGAAAAGACTGGAAACGCAGTTTCACTCTCTGCTGTCCACACCTTTCCTTATCGTTGCCATGACATTGATTGCCGCCACTGTTTCTCTCAAATTCAGTCGTTTCAATCAGTCACGTTCTGTGATTCTGGGTGGAATCATTTCAGGCTTCGTGCTTTATGTGACAACAGTGCTCGTAAAAGCGTTCGGAAGCAGTGGTGTGGTTCCGCCATTTGTTGCAACCTGGTCTCCCGTGGTTGTAGCAATGGCACTCGGAGCGACAATTTTGCTTCATCAGGAGGATGGTTAGTGGCGGCAAGTGACCGCGGAAGCGTAAATCGGCTGTTGGCAGCCCTTTTGGCCAGTGTCGCTTTCAGCGCATCATGCATGGCTCCTGTTGGAGATGTGCTGGCGCAGGAAAAGACCGGTCGAAACATTCTGTCGCCGAAAATTCCCAACGATGCGAAGCTGATGCTCGCAGCGAATGAGCTCGTGTACAATAAGGATGCACAAAAGGTCACCGCCGTCGGCGGCGTCCAGATCAACTATGCGGGCTACCAGATGGTGGCCAGACGCGTGGAGTATGATCAAAAAACAGGCCGCATGATGGCCTACGATAATATTGAAATGATCGAGCCTGGCGGCAATCGCATCTATGCTGACAAGCTGGATGTGACGGATGACTTTGCCAACGGCTTTGTTGATAGTCTCCGTATTGAAACACCTGACAACACCCGCATGGCGGCGGTGACAGGCGAGCGTGTGGGTGGCGATGAAATGATTCTCCACAAGGGGATCTATACCGCTTGCCTGCCCTGCGTTGAAAAAGGCCGCGCGCCCATTTGGCAAATCAAGGCCGAGCGGGTGATTCAAAACGGCAAAACGCATACGATTCGCCTTGAAAACGCGCGGTTTCAATTGTTTGGCCGCTCGATTGCCATGATCCCTGCCATCACGGTTCCGGATAACACCGTGAAGCGGAAATCCGGTTTTCTGTTCCCTCAATTCAGCACCACTCAGAAACTCGGTTTCGGGGTGATTGTTCCCTATTATTGGGCGATTTCTCCCCATACCGATGCCACCATCCGCATGGGTGGATATTCGAGCCAGGGCGTGCTGTTGGATACGGAAGTACGGCATCAGTTCGAGGACGGTCTGGCAACGTTGCGTTTTGCAGCCATTAACCAGATGGACAAGAGCAAGTTCGCAGCCGGATCATCGGATTCGCAAAAGACTTTCCGTGGCATGGTAGGCTCAACAGGAGCCTTCACCATCAATCCACGATGGGCCTTTGGCTGGGATGTGATGGCGCAAACCGATAACAATTTTGCGCGCACCTATAATCTGCAAGGCTTCAACCAGAGTACCCATACAAGCCAGGTCTATTTGACGGGTCGTGGTGATCGCAATTCGTTTGATATGCGCGGCTATTATTTTGACGTGCAGGATGCCGACAACCAGAGCATTGCCGAGAAAAAGCAGCCTATTGTCACCCCAACGCTGGATTACAAGTATTACGCGCCAGAACCGGTTATGGGTGGCGAACTGACAGCAACGGTGAATTTCACAACGCTGAACCGCACAACCGCTGACCTGTATAATGTTACAAGCACATCTCCCACCAAGTTTCAGGGCCTGAAAGGCAATGACAGCCGCCTGACAGGCGAAGTCGAGTGGAAGCGGACTTTTGATACGTCCGAAGGCTTGTTGGTAACGCCTTTGCTGGCTGCCCGTGGTGATGTGTTTGGCAACAACATGAACAGCCCTGTTGGCTATACAGGCAACTTTAATGATAGCACAGGCGTGGCTCGCTCCATGGTCACGGCCGGGCTTGAAGTTCGTTATCCGTGGTTGCTGACCACACCCAACAGCAACAGTGTGCTGGAACC
>CAJYRE010000164.1 GCA_913776675.1 Rhizobiaceae bacterium | reverse complement strand
GCAGTGAGGATTTTGCCTATATGCTGGAGAAAAAGCCGGGCACCTATTTTTTCCTCGGCACCCAGAAGACTGAAAACGACCCGCAGCTTCATCATCCGCGCTACAATTTCAATGATGATATTATTCCAACGGGCACCACATTCTGGGTGGAGTTGGCGGAGCGCTGGCTGGCGGCGGAGTAAGCGGCGCTATGGTGGAGTCTTAGAGCATTTCCAGGAAAAGTGTGTAGCGGTTTTCCGTCCGGAAATGCGTGAAAACAAAGAGTGAGAGCGTTTCAATGTTTCCGTGAAACAGTGAAACGCTCTAGAGTTTGTCAGGGAAAAGTGGAATCCGGTTTTCCCGATAAGACAAACGAAAACAAAGAAGTTTAGAGTCTGTCTGGTTCAATCTGAACCTGACAGACTCTAAATAAAAAAGACCCCTCCCTTGTGGAGGGGTCTTGTCAAACTCTGTTGCGATCAATTGCCCTGAAGCGGCGAGATCGAAACTTCGACGCGACGGTTCATGGCGCGGCCTTCGGGCGTTGCATTGGTGGTGATTGGCTGGCTTGGGCCATAGCCCATGGCCGACATGCGGCGTGGATCAACCCCTTGCGAGCTGAGGTAGTTCAACACAGAATCAGCACGCTGCTGTGAGAGTTCCTGATTGTGTTGCAGGCTGCCGGTCGAATCGGTGTGGCCGTTGATGTCGATCAGGGTCTTGTTGAACTTTTTCAACACGATCGCCACCGAATTCAGGGTTGGATAGAATGGCGGCAAAACCTGATATTGATCGGTCGGGAAGGTGATATTGGATGGCATGTTCAGGATGATGCGATCACCCTGACGGGTGACAGACACACCTGTGCCCTGCAACTGGGCGCGCAGTTCGGCTTCCTGATTGTCCATATAGCCGCCAATCGCACCACCAGCCAGCGCGCCAATACCGGCACCCAGCAAAGCAGCGTTGCGGCGGGCAACGCCACCATGACCACCAGATACGGCAAAACCGCCCAGTGCGCCAAGACCTGCCCCAATCATTGCACCGCCTGCGGTGTTCGACATTTTTTGCTCCCCGGTATAGGGATCAGCGGTGGTGCAGGCACTCAGATAGGTTGCGGCCAGCGCAACAAGCACGAATCGTTTCAGCATCGGGACAACAGCTCCATGGTGTTCGGATTATCCTGAACATAGCAATTGCGGCAATATGAAGAAAAGGGCGGAATGCTTACTCCGCCGCTGTTTCCGAGATTGTTTTGTGGCCGTAGCGCTTCTCGATATATTCGATCACCAGCGCTTCAAAATCCTCGGCAATTCTTGGGCCCCGCAAGGTCATGGTCTTCTGACCATCAACAAACACAGGGGCTGCCGGATTTTCGCCGGTGCCGGGAAGGGAAATGCCGATGTCGGCATGTTTGGACTCACCCGGACCATTGACGATACAGCCCATCACGGCGACATTCAGGCCCTCAACGCCGGGATATTTCTCACGCCAGACCGGCATGTTCTTGCGCAGATCGTTCTGGATTTTCTGCGCCAGTTCCTGAAACACCGTGGATGTGGTGCGCCCGCAGCCCGGACAGGCGGCCACCACTGGCACAAACTGGCGGAACCCCATGACCTGCAACAATTCCTGCGCCACCTGCACTTCGCGGGTGCGATCGCCATTTGGCTCAGGGGTGAGCGACACGCGGATGGTGTCGCCAATGCCCTGTTGCAGCACATAGCCCATGGCGGCAGACGAGGCGACAATGCCTTTCGAGCCCATGCCTGCTTCCGTCAGGCCCAGATGAAGGGCATGGTCTGAGCGCTCGGCCAGCATGGAATAGACAGCGATGAGATCCTGCACCTGACTGACCTTGGCCGACAGGATGATGCGATTGCGCGCAAGGCCAATGTCTTCTGCCAGTTCTGCCGACAGCAGCGCGGATTGGCAAATGGCTTCGCGCGTTACCTGCCGGGCGGAGAGCGGAAAACCCTTGGTCTGATTGTCGTCCATCAGCCGGGTGAGCAGTTCCTGATCCAGCGACCCCCAATTCACACCGATGCGCACTGGCTTGTCATAGCGGATGGCCATTTCGACAATATCGGCAAATTGTTTGTCTTTCTTGTCCTTGAAGCCAACATTGCCGGGGTTGATGCGGTATTTGGCCAAGGCTTCGGCGCAGGCCGGATGATCTGATAGCAATTTGTGGCCGATGTAATGAAAATCGCCCACCAGCGGCACATCAAGGCCAAGACGCTCCAGCCGATCACGGATTTTCGGAACCGCTGCTGCACTTTCATCCCGGTCCACAGTGATACGGACAATTTCCGATCCGGCTTTATACAGGGCAGCGACTTGCGCAACGGTGGCATCAATATCGGCCGTGTCCGTATTGGTCATCGATTGCACGACAACAGGGGCACCACCGCCAACAATCACGCCGCCAACATCAACGGCAACGGAAGCGCGGCGTGGTTTCGGGTCAAAATCTTCAGCGGACGCCATGGCGAATACCTATCATTTTATATCATTGCCAGCGACTGGCTCTTACTGGCGTGTCAGGTGGATCAATCATGGTGTGTTGTCAACATCGTGACAAGAGGTCTGTTGTCACGAATGATTTTGATCAGC
>CAJYRE010000163.1 GCA_913776675.1 Rhizobiaceae bacterium | reverse complement strand
AAAAACAGGTTCTGACCTTGATAATCACATCAGGCCTATCTGTGTGGAGATCAGCACCGACTACTCGTCCTTCTTGAGAGGAACACCATAAAGCTCCAGCCGATGATCGACGAGCTTAAAACCATGTTCGCGGGCAATGCGCTCCTGCAAGGCTTCGATTTCGGGGGAGCGAAACTCGATGACCACACCCGTTTTCAAATCAATCAGGTGATCGTGATGTTCTTCCGGCACAGTTTCATACCGCGAACGGCCATCGCGGAAATCGTGCCGGGCAATAATTCCGGCATCTTCAAACAGTTTGACGGTCCGGTACACCGTGGAAATCGAAATCCGGGCATCGACGGCGGAGGAGCGGCGATAAAGCTCCTCCACATCCGGGTGATCCTCAGAGTCCTGCAAAATACGGGCAATAATCCTGCGCTGCTCTGTCATGCGCATGCCGCGTTCTGTGCACAGTTCTTCCAGCGATTTCGTGGTGTCTGTCATGATGCCCCAAAAATCTGGCCACAGGTTTAAGAAACCCGTTAAAGAAGATCACGCTGCATGACAAGCGCAGAACTGCGGTGGCCCTTTGCATCGGCATAATAGGCCGGACGCTCGCCCACCGTATCAAAGCCCAGTTTGCGGTAAAGATTAATGGCCGACAGATTGCCATCATCCACTTCCAGAAACATGGTTTCGCCGCCACGCGCCCGCGCTTCCCGCATGGCCGCCTGCATCAAACGCCAGCCAAGGCCGCAACGCGCTGCCTTTTCGTGAACGGCAATGGTGAGAATTTCCGCCTCGCCCGCCACTTCCCGCGCCAGCACAAAACCGCTGAGCTGCGGCTTGAACATCAGCGTATTGGTCTGCCGCACCACAAACCCAAAACTGTTGGGTTGCAGCAGCAGGCTGACAAATTCGCCGTCATTCCACGGCCTTGCAAAGCGTTGTCCGTGCAGCTCCGCCACATCATGGCAATCAGCGCTTTCCATAGCGACAATTTCAAATTCGGCTTTTCTCGAAAAAATGGCTTCAAGCATGGGAGTCCATCCTCGCTACTGCAAAACCTGTCTGGGGCTTTGCATCCGGTCCTCGCAAATAAAGCGGCTTTGGCCTTGCACCCACCGGCGCAACAGAGCCAAGCCTTGCAACATGCTCAATCGGAAAACGATCCATGGCACTTCCCTCCTCCAGCAAATTCCCCGGCTGCTGTGACAGCAAATGGCGCGCCGATCCTGCAATGCGGGCCGCAGTGCTGGCCATTTGCGCATATGCCGCAACGGACAGCAATTGCGGCGCACTCACCGGCGCACCAGCATGATCAAACATCTGGGCATAGACTTCATCGCGCTTGGCATCCATGGCAACAAGAACCTCCCCTTGTGCTGCCACATCGCCATGCTCTTCACGGTCTGCCGCTGCCATCACCATCAGCGTCGAGATGCCAACCACCTCAATGCCCAAAGCCAGGCCCAGCCCGCGCGCCGCAGAAAGACCGACACGAATCCCTGTAAATGATCCCGGACCGATTGTAACCGCAATGCGATGAAGATCCGGTAAAGCCAGACCGGAAATCTGCATCACGTCATCGATCATGCCCAACAGTTTTTCTGCATGACCCTTGCCGATCATCTCCGAGACAGCGGCCAGAACACGGTTCTGCTCACTGTCATAAACGGCAGCGGCACAAGCAGGCCCGGCCGTATCGATCGCAAGAACGATCATCTTTGCACCTGTGATTAATGACCAAGCCTTAAACGGCTTCGACTTCCTGAACTTCCGGGATGAAATGGCGAAGCAGGTTCTGCACACCATGCTTGAGGGTGGCTGTAGAGGATGGGCATCCGGCGCAAGCGCCCTTCATGTTGAGGAAGACCTTGCCATCGCGGAAACCACGGAAGGTAATATCGCCGCCATCCTGCGCCACAGCCGGACGCACACGGGTTTCCAGCAATTCCTTGATGGTGGCAACGATCGTCTCATCACCCTCATTAAAAAACTCGCCATCCTCATCGGCATCCACCGAGGCCTTGCCGCCCATGATGGGGGCACCGCTCATGAAATGCTCCATGATCGAGCCGAGAATTGCAGGCTTCAGATGCGGCCATTCCGCGCCTTCCTTGGTCACGGTGATGAAATCATAACCAAAAAACACGCCGGATACGCCAGGAATGGCAAACAGGCGCGCCGCCAGCGGAGAGTCCTGCGCTGCATCGCCATCACGAAACTCGGCCGTGCCATTTTCCATCACCACCTTGCCAGGCAGGAATTTCAATGTGGCGGGATTGGGTGTCGATTCGGTCTGGATGAACATGGCTTGCTCCTTGAGGACAGGCTGAACGGCCCATCCATTTTTAGAATTCTTCCAAAATAGACCTTCCGGGCCCCGGCTTCAAGCGACGTTTATAAAAACCTGCCAACAAAAGGCAAGTTTCATCATTCGGCTTTTGTTTTCGTTTGCCATGTCGGAAACCCGGCTTCTCATTTCGCCTGACAAACTCTAGCAAAGTGCATCTATTTCTTCATTGGTCAGATTGTCCGGCAAGACTGTAACAGGAATGGCAAAGGCCTGTGTACGCATGGCAATCATCGACACCAGCGGCCCCGGCCCATCCTTGGCAGAGCCTGCAGCCAACACCAGAATGGCAATATCGCGGTCTTCTTCAATGACTTTCTGGATTTCTTCGGCAGCACTGCCTTCCCGAATCACAATTTCTGGCTCGATGCCAATGGTTTCACGCACGGTCTGGGCTGATTTGGCCATCACGGCCTCGGCAGCTTCGCGGGCTTCGGCCCGCATGATTTCTTCCACACCCAGCCATTGGCGAAAATCACCTTCAGGAACCACATAAAGCAGCACCAAACCGCCATTGGAATTTTTGGCGCGCCGTCCGGCATAATGCACCGCACGGGAACATTCAGGGGTATCGTCAATCACCGCCAGAAACTTGCGACGATGCCCATCAAGACGCGAGAGACGCTTTGAAACCATGATTTGCCCCTGCTGACAGTTGCGGATCGACCCACCCAACCGCATTCCTGAAGACAGGCAATGAGGCGAGACCGCCCCATTGCTTTTCACGCAGCTTAGCGCACGAAACCGATAATGTCGCGCACTTCCATCATGGTTTTTTCGGCCCGTGCCCGTGCCCGTTCGCCACCATCACGCAACACGGCATCAATATGGCCGGGATCGGCCATCAGACGACGCATTTCATCGGTAATCGGAGCCAGAACATCCACCGCCAGATCAACCAGCGCCGGCTTGAACACCGAAAACTGCTGACCGCCAAATTCGGCCAGCACATCCGCCTTGGTCTTGTCGGCCAGGGCTGCATAAATGCCCACAAGATTGTCGGCCTCCGGGCGGCCACTCAGGCCCGCCACTTCGCTTGGCAGTGCATCGGGATCGGTCTTGGCCTTGCGGATTTTCTTGGAGATCGTGTCGGAATCATCCATCAAGTTGACGCGCGACAGATCGGACGGATCGGATTTCGACATTTTCTTCGATCCATCCTTCAGGCTCATCACCCGTGGGGCCGGACCATCAATCAGCGGCTCAACCATCGGGAAATAGGCATGCACCGGCTCGTTGCCGACGGTGATGTCCACGCCAAGCCCGGTTGGTCTGATCTTGTCGCCGAAATCCAGATTGAACTTCATGGCGATGTCGCGGGTCAGTTCCAGATGCTGCTTCTGATCATCGCCCACCGGCACGTGGGTGGCGCGGTAGACCAGAATATCCGCCGCCATCAGGCTTGGGTAGGCAAACAGGCCGAGCGATGCCTGTTCCCGGTCCTTGCCAGCTTTGTCCTTGAACTGGGTCATGCGGCTCATCCAGCCCATGCGCGCCACGCAATTGAAAATCCAGGCCAGCTCGGCATGCTGCGGCACTTGAGACTGGTTGAAAACAATATGCTTTTGCGGATCAATGCCCGCTGCCAAAAAGGCTGCGGTGATCGAGCGGATCTGCCCGGGCATATCGTCATGCACCAGCTGCGCTGTCAGCGCGTGCAGATCGACCACGCAATACATGCAATCATTGTTGTCTTGCAGGGCGACAAACTTGCGAATGGCACCGAGGTAATTGCCCAGATGCAGATTGCCGGTTGGCTGAACACCGGAGAAAACAAGCGGCTTGAATTCACTCATGAATGGACCTCAAAACAGGCTTGTGGAGGGCCTGATACCTCGTGGTTTGAAGATGATAGAGCCTTATGCACAGGCCGCGTGTCGGTTTCAAGCGATGTTTCGGTGACATGCGCTCAGATTTTCGGCTCAATCAAATCCCAGAGATTGCCATAGAGGTCTTCAAAAACAGCGACGGTGCCATAAGGCTCAAAGCGCGGTGCCTCGTGGAAATGCACGCCTGCAGCCACAAACGCCGCATGATCGCGCAGAAAATCATCGGTATGCAGGAAAAATCCGACCCGGCCACCTGTCTGATTGCCGATAACAGCCGTCTGCTCGTCACCATCGGCTTGCGCCAGCAGCAGGCCTGCACCGCCGTTCTGTGGAGCCACCACCACCCAGCGCTTGCCAGCACCCAGATCAACATCCTGCTGGCAGACAAAACCCAGCTTGCCGCAATAAAACGCCAGCGCCCGGTCATAATCATCGACAACAAGGGTGACTGTGGCAAGACGCTTAGCCATTGGTTTTGGCCTTTCGCTTGAGGTTTCGGCGCAGCATGCCCAAATCGGCCCCACCCGTGGCAAAGGCCAGCGCAAAATAGACAAGCATGGCCACGCCAATCTGTGCAAACAGCGCAAGCGTTTTTCCCACAAAACCGGCACCGGGCTGCAAATAGGGCGCAAAATAACCGGACAGCGCCACCAGAACGGCTCCCATGGCCAAGGCCGAGACGAGCAGCCGAAGTGCGCGCCATATCAACGGCCAATCCGGTTGCAAATGACCACGCTTGAGCAGCAGGGAAAACAGCAAAACCGTGTTGATGATCCCCGCCACGGCTTCGGCAATGGCAATGCCGCGCTCTTCCAGAATCGGAAACAGCGCAATGGACAGCGCCGAATTGACCACCACCGAAATCCCGGTAAAGCGCATGGGCGATTTGGTGTCTTCACGGGCATAAAAGCCCGGTTGCAACGCCTTGATCATCACAAAAAACGGCAGACCAACGCCGTACCAGGCCAGAATGGCCGCAACAATCGCGGTGTTATGAGCGCTAAACGCACCGCGCTCATAAAGCACCCGGATAATGTCATCGGACAGAACCCAAAGGCCAACGGCGGCGGGCAAAGTCAAAAACAGCACAAATTCAATTGAGCGGTTCTGGATATTGGAGGCTTCCTGCGCGTGGCCGGATTTGAGCGCCCGGGCCAGTTCCGGCAGCAGCACCACGCCCACGGCCACACCCACCACACCGAGCGGCAGTTGATAAATCCGGTCGGCATATTGAAGGGCGGCAATTGCACCATCCTTGCTGGATGCAATGGCCTGACCAATCACCAGATTGATCTGGGTTACACCGCCGGTAATGGCGGCTGGAATGGCCAAAATCAGCAAACGTTTGACATTGTGGGTGATTTTTGGCCAGCGAAACCCAAGCCGTATCCCCGCATGGCGCACGCCGAGATAGACCACCAGCAACTGCAACAGACCCGCCACCAGCACCGACCAGGACAGATACCATGCGGTATCAATCGGGGCAGCGCCGGTGTATAGCCCGTAAAACAGGGCCGCGATCATCACGACGTTCAGAAAGATGGGTGCGACGGCTGCGGCAAAAAAGTGGTGCAGCGAATTGAGCATGCCGCTCAGCATGGCGGTGAGCGACATACACATCAGATAGGGAAACATCACGGCGGCAAGGCGCACGGTAAGGGAAAACTTATCGCCATCATCGGCAAAACCCGGCGCAATGATAAAGCGCACCAGCAGCGGCATGGAGAGTTCCATGACAATGGTGATCAGCAACAGCACCGTAAACAGCACGCCAAACACTTCTTCCGAGAAGCGCTTGGCACCATCCAGCCCGTGTTCCTCGATTTCCTTGGAAAACAGCGGCACAAAGGCGGCATTAAATGCCCCTTCGGCAAACAGGCGCCGAAACAGGTTGGGAAAGCGAAAGGCAGCATAAAACACATCGGCCATCGGGCCGGTGCCCAACGCTGCGGCCATGGCGGTTTCGCGGGCAAAGCCAAAAATGCGGCTGCCCAGCGTGGCACCCCCAACGGTCATAAATTTTTTGACAAGCGACATCTCAGGCGCGGGCCTTTTTCTGCGGCGATGCTGGTTTCACGACAACCGGTGCCAGAACACCAGACGGCATTTTGCCTCTTGTATCCTCAGACTGTTCATTCATCACCGCCTTGAGGCGGGTGACAATGCTGGCCTGACGATTTTCATTGGTGATTTTTTGCCCCACCAGATCCGTCACATAAAAGGTATCAATGACCTTTTCGCCAAAGGTGGTGATGCGCGCCGAGTGAATATCCAGCGACAGATCAGAGAACGCTGCGGTGATTTCGGCCAGCAGACCAATGCGGTCAAGGCATTCCACTTCCACCACGGTGAACTTGTTGGACAGGCTGTTGGCAATGGTCACATGCGGTTTGACGACAAAGGTCTTGTTTTTCTTCTTGGTCTTGGCGCGGGTGGCAATCACTTCCGGCAGGCGCTTTTTGCCTGCCAGCACATCCTCGATCATCTTGCTGATCGTGTTGCCACGGCGCATTTCATCTTCATCATTGGTGAATTCGCGGTTGATCAGGATGCTGTCCAGCGCCCGGCCATCGGTGGTGGTGAAAATCTGCGCATCGGCAATATTGGCTCCGGCTGCGGCGCAAGCTCCGGCAATGATCGACAACAGACGCGGATGGTCGGGAGCCAGCACGGTGATTTCGGTAATGGCGTGGAAGGAATGGCTGCGCACCATGGTGGCCAGCACCTGTCCCGCCTTATCCGCCTTGCGGATAAAATGCGCGTGGCGCACCTGATCTTCCAGCGGCACCGTCAGCAGATAGGGCTGATAATGCAGTTTGGTATAGGTTTTCTGGTCCTTCTGGCTCCAATCCGAGAGGGCTTCGGCCAACCGTTCGGCTGCAAATTTGGCGCGTTCCTTGCGCGGACTTTCCGAGAAGCCACCAGACAGCAACAGTTCGGTTTCATAATAGAGGGTGCGCAGCAACTGGCCTTTCCAGCCGTTCCACACGCCAGGGCCAACCGCGCGAATATCGCAGACGGTGAGAACCAAAAGCATGCGCAGTCGCTCCAGCGACTGCACTTTTTCGGCAAAATCCGTCACCGTTTTGCGGTCGTTGAGATCACGGGTCTGGGCCACCATCGACATCAGCAAATGCTGTTCGATCAACCAGACCACCAGTTCCGTCTGCTTTTCATTCAAGCCCAGACGCGGGCAAATCTTGCGGGCAACCTTCGCCCCGGCGATGGAGTGATCTTCCTGCCGCCCCTTGGCCACATCATGCAACAGCACCGCGACAAACAGCACGGTGCGGTCATCAATGCTGGGCATCAGCTTTACCGCCAGCGGATGAATATCCTCATGCTTGCCCTGATCAATATCCGCCAACACCCCTACGGAGCGAATCAGGTGCTCATCCACCGTATAGTGATGATACATGTTGAACTGCATCATCGAGACGATGCGGCCAAAATCCGGGATAAACTTGCCCAGAACACCCGCCTCGTTCAAACGAATCAGCATCAAGGCCGGATCACGCTTGGAGGTCAGGATCGATAGAAACAGCCGGTTGGCCTCTTCATTCTGGCGGAAATTCTCATCAATCAGCGGCAAGGAGCGAGTGACGGCCTTCAACGCATCGGGGTGCAGTTCCAGCGCATGCAGATCAGCCACATAGAAAAACCGCATGATATTGATCGGATCGCGGGTAAACACATCCGGTCCCGACAGGGCAATGCGGCCCCTATCTTCAATAAACTCTGGTGTGCCGGGAATGCGGCGCGGGCGATGGGCAAAACGGCCAATCACCGCGCTCAAACCCGGTGCGGCCTTGGCCTGCTTTTCCTCAAGGCTCGCGCAAATAATGCGGGTGAGGTCGCCGACATTCTTGGCCACATGGAAATAGTGCTTCATGAAGCGCTCAACCGCCGAGAGGCCGGGGCGGGCATGGTAGCCAAGGTTCTGGGCAATTTCCGGCTGCAGATCGAAGGAAAGGCGCTCTTCCGGCTTGCCGGTGACAAAATGCATGTGGCAGCGCACCGCCCAAAGAAAATCGTCGGATTTCTGGAACATCCGCCATTCCTGCTTCGACAGCACGCCCAGCTTGACCAGATCGGCGGGATCAGAAATCTGATAGTAATATTTGGCAATCCAGAACAGGGTGTGCAGATCGCGCAGCGCCCCTTTGCCTTCCTTGACGTTTGGCTCAACGAGATAGCGGGTATCGCCCGCCTTGCGGTGGCGCTCATCGCGCTCGGCCAGTTTGGCGGCAATAAATTCCGGTGCAGTTTTCTGCACCACTTCGGCATCAAAGCGCTTTTGCAACTCGCTGACCAGCGCAAGCGTGCCGCAGATATAGCGGGTTTCCAGAATGGCAGTGCGAATGGTCATGTCCGTGCGCGACAGGCGAATGCATTCTTCCACCGTGCGCGTGGCATGGCCCACCTTGAAGCCAAGATCCCACAGAATATAGAGCAGAAACTCCACCGCTTTGTTGGCATCAGGACTGGCTTTGGCGCACAGCAAAAACAGAAGATCGATGTCGGAGCCGGGAGCCAGTGTGTTACGGCCATAACCACCCACGGCGGCCACAGCAAATTGCTGCTCCACACCCGGATAGACCGCTTCCACGACGATGCGATGGCAAAGCGCGATCAGCTTGTCCTGCACTTCCGAAATCATTTCGGCACATTTGATGCCGCTGCCATGAGCAATCAAATGCTGACGCGCCGCCTCACGGCCATCGGCGCTGGCCTTTTTCAGTAGCGGCAAGAGTGCGGCCCGCTTATCGAGAATCTTGCCCTCGTGCTGGACAATCGCCATGCATTCGGCTTCTAACGCCTTGAAATCAGGAAGGGCGACATCAACGGTATCGTGCGTGGCAATCATCGGGCTGGCATCTCTTCGCAGCCGCTCATCAACGGGCAGCTCTTCATTTTAATGGGTTTACTGCATAATTCCTTAAATCGGAATCGATTTAAGGAGAAAATTATGCAGCAGATATAAAGCGCTACAGCGAACCTTTGTGCGCCATATATGGCGCACGACGCTGTAGCGCGTTTCAGATGCGCCAAACAATAGTATTAGCAGTCAAGGCTTGCCAAGTTGTTTCTTCAAATCATAAAGCGCATCCAGCGCTTGGCGTGGGGTCAACTCATCCAGATCAAGGTTGCGAAGCGTATCCTCTACCACCGACGCCTTTGGCGAAACCGCCTGTTCCCGCCGCATGGTGGCCTGAAACAGCGGCAAATCATCGATCAACTGGCTGGCGGGATTTTTGCGGTCCGTTTCTTCCAACTGCGAAAGGACATTACGCGCCCGATCCACCACCAGCGCAGGTAGACCTGCCAGACGTGCCACCTGAATGCCATAGGAGCGGTCTGCTGCACCGGGGCCAACTTCATGCAGGAAAATCACATCGCCCTGCCATTCCTTGACCAGCATGGTGACATTCGAGAGCCGATCCAGCTTTTCCGACAGCGCCGTTAGCTCATGAAAATGGGTGGCAAACAGCGAGCGGCAGCGATTGACCTCATGCAAATGCTCAACCGTTGCCCATGCAATGGAAAGGCCATCAAACGTCGCCGTGCCACGGCCGATTTCATCGAGAATGACCAGCGAGCGTTCACCCGCCTGATTGAGAATGGCGGCGGTTTCCACCATTTCCACCATAAAGGTCGAGCGGCCACGGGCCAGATCATCAGACGCCCCAACGCGGGAAAACAGCCGATCAACGATGCCGATATGGGCAGAGCCTGCGGGCACAAACGAGCCCATTTGCGCCAGAATGGCAATCAGAGCGTTCTGGCGCAAAAAGGTGGATTTACCGCCCATGTTCGGGCCGGTCAGCATCCATATCGCTCCGCCCTTTTGCCCGGATTTGGGTGACAGATCACAACTGTTGGCAATGAAGGGGCTGGCCGATTGCTTGCGAAGCGCCTGTTCCACCACCGGATGGCGGCCTGCCACAATGGAAAACATCCGGCTGTCATCCACCAGCGGGCGGCAATAGCCCTGCTCTTCGGCCAACACCGCAAGCCCTGCTGCCACATCCACCACAGCCAAAGCGCGGGCAGCCTTCTTGATGGCTTCAGCTTCCGCCACCACAGCCAGCCGCATACGCTCAAAGGCGGCCAGCTCAATTTCCAGCGCTTGGCCTGCCGCATTGGCAATGCGGCTTTCCAGATCGGCAAGCTCGGTGGTGGTAAAGCGCATGGCATTGGCCATGGACTGACGATGAATGAAGCGGGCTTTCGCCTCGCCTTCGGTCATTGGCCCCGCATTGTTGGCCGTCACTTCAATGAAATAGCCAAGCACATTGTTATGCTTGATTTTCAGGGATTTAATGCCCGTTTCTTCGGAATATTGCAATTGCAGCCCGGCAATCACCCGGCGCGATTGATCCCGAAGGGCGCGCACTTCATCCAGCGCTTCGTCTGCCCCTTCTTTCAGAAAACCGCCGTCGCGTTTCAGCAAGGGCAGTTCATCTGCCAGCATGGAACTCAGCAGATAGTCAAGTGTGGGCGAAAGCATTTCCAGATCGGTCAGCGATGCCGCAAGTTCGGACGGCAGGATGGCACCGCGCAACAGGCCAGCCACTTCCGATGCGGTGGTCAAACCCTGCCGAATGGCCGCCAGATCGCGCGGACCGCCGCGATCCAAAGCCAGACGTGAGAGCGCGCGCGGCATATCGGGGGCGCGTTTCAACACCTCGCGCAGCCGCTCGGTCAGAAAATTATCGGTGAGGAAATAGGCAACCGAATCCTGCCGATCCGCAATGGCATCCACCTCAGTCAGCGGGGACATCAGCCGTTCTGCCAGCAGGCGGGCCCCTCCGCCCGTGACGGTGCGATCAATGGCGTTGAGCAGTGAGCCATGACGATCACCGGACAGGGTTTTCACCAGTTCCAGATTGCCGCGGGTGGCCGCATCAATAAACAGGGTGCTGGATGCCGACTGCCGCTCTGGCAGGCCCAGCGGCGGACGCTCGGAAATCTGGGTTTTTTCAACATAGGCGATAGCAGCGGCGGCGGCGGCCAGCTCCGGGCGCGAAAAACTGCCAAAACCATCCAGCGTTTGCACATCGAAATAGCGGGTGATGCGACCTTCCGCAGAAGCACTATCAAACAAAATGGCAGGTTGCGGCACCACCATGCGGCCCAGTACGTCAAACACCGGCTTCAGCTCGGCATCCTGCATGAGATT
>CAJYRE010000162.1 GCA_913776675.1 Rhizobiaceae bacterium | reverse complement strand
CAGGCGGTATTTCAGGCATTCACAAGATCACCCGTTTCCCCACAGAGGGATTGAACACCCGCATCAGCGGTACGGTGGATTTTATTGATGTTCCGGCCAACAATGCCGTTGAACGTTCTTATGCCATGGCGCGCGAAACCACACTGGAAGCGTTGGCGCAGGCCGGACTTTCTGGAGATTTCAATGGCCCGCTGTTTCTGGCAGCCCCTCCCGTAGAGCCGGAGTGGGAAGATCGTTTTATGCTGGCAGAGCGTGCGCCCGCCAGTGATGATTATGCCCATGCCTATCATCGCCTGCTGGCGGCTGTTCGGGCCGAGTCTGATCCGGTGTTTATGGAGGCCGTGCAGTTCGGTTCCATTTCCGAGCGTTTGGCAGATCGTTTTGGAACGCGAGGCTTGCCGGTGACGCTTTCAACGGCGTGCGCATCGGGCGCAACGGCTATTCAGCTTGGTGTGGAGGCTATTCGTCAGGGACGGACAGATCGCGCCCTGACAGTTGCAACCGACGGCTCGGTGGGGGCGGAAGCCCTGATCCGCTTTGCGCTTTTGTCGGCGCTGTCCACGCAGAATGATCCGCCGGAAAAGGCTTCCAAGCCGTTCAGCAAGGACCGTGATGGTTTTGTGATTGCGGAAGGCTCCGCAACGCTGGTGCTGGAATCGCTGGAAGCAGCCGTTGCCCGTGGCGCAAAGGTTCTGGGCATTCTGAAGGGCTGCGGTGACAAGGCTGACCATTTTCACCGCACCCGGTCGTCGCCGGATGGTGGCCCTGCCATTGCGACAATCCGGGCAGCGCTTGATGATGCCGGTCTGGCAGAAGAGGCGATTGGCTACATCAATGCCCATGGCACCTCGACACCGGAAAATGACAAGATGGAATATGGTGCCATGCAGTCCGTTTTTGGTGAGCGGTTGCGGGACAGCATTCTCGTGTCGTCCAATAAGTCGATGATTGGTCATACCCTGACGGCGGCTGGCGCTGTGGAGGCCGTCTTTTCTCTCCAGACCATGTTGACCGGCACCGTGCCGCCAACCATCAACTATACCAACCCGGACCCCAGCATCGTCATGGATGTGGTGCCCAATGTGAAGCGCGATGCGCAGGTTCATGCCGTTCTGTCGAACAGTTTCGGTTTTGGCGGACAAAATGCCAGCCTCGTTATGACGCGGGAGCCAGCATAAGCGCGGCCACCAACGCCGGGATTGCGAGTGTGTCAGGAAAAAGTGAAATTCGCTTTTCTGATCAGACAAACTCAAACAAAGAACTCTGGAGTCTGTCTGGCTCAATTTGAAACGGACAGACTCGAAGAAAAAGCCTTCGGGCAATAAGGATAAGACCTATGCGCGCATTGCAATTGATTGAAGACCGCAAGCTTGAAATCGTTGATTTGCCAGAGCCGGAAGCACCCGGTCCGGGCGAGGTAACGTTGCGGGTCAAAGCAGTGGCATTGAACCATATTGATGTCTGGGGCTGGCGTGGCATGGCATTTGCTAAGCGCAAAATGCCCTTGGTGATTGGCGCGGAAGCATCTGGCGTGGTCGAGTCCATTGGTCCGGGTGTCAGCAATATTCTGCCCGGCCAATTGGCTGCCGTTTATGGTGCGCGCACATGCGGTCTGTGCAAGCCTTGCCGCGAAGGCCGGGATAACCTCTGCGAACATGTGGGGGGCGTGCATGGCTTCCATCTGGATGGTTTTGCGCAGGAAAAAATCAATCTTCCTGCTCGCCTTCTGGTGCCCGCACCTCCGGGCGTTGATGCGGTTGGCGCAGCACTTGCTCCGGTCACTTTTGGCACTGTTGAGCACATGCTGTTTGACAATGCCAAGCTGGAGCCGGGCGAAACCATTCTGGTCCATGCGGGTGGTTCGGGCATTGGCACGGCTGCTATTCAATTGGCCAAGAAAATTGGTTGCACCGTCATCACCACTGTTGGCTCTGATGACAAGATCGAACCCGCCAAGGCCCTGGGCGCTGACCATGTGATCAACTATCGCAAGGACCGTTTTGAAGGCGTTGTGCGCAAGCTGACCAAGAAAAAAGGTGTCGATGTGGTGTTTGAACACGTCGGCAAGGACACATGGGCTGGCTCCATGCTGTGCCTGAAGCGTGGCGGACGCCTTGTGACCTGCGGATCAACCTCAGGCGTATCAACCGAGATGAACCTGATGATGCTGTTCCAGCAGCAATTGAAGCTGCTCGGCTCGTTCGGCTGCCGGATGGAAAACATGGCCAATGCCATGCAGAAAATGGCACGCGGCATTGTGCATCCGGTTATTGATACCGAAGTGACCTTTGAGGATATTGATGTTGCCTTGAAGCGAATGGAAGGTCGCCAGATCTTCGGCAAGATCATTCTTAAAATGGATTGATGCCCGTGCGGCGGCTCCTGAGACGAATCCTAACGCCGATGGTGCTGGGTCTGCGGGCCTTTCCTCAATGGGCGATTGCAAAATTGCTGCTGTCGTTGCTGATGCTTCTGAAAGTGTTTCCAGCCGATGCGGCCTTGAATTTTGCGGATTGGCTGGTGCGGATCATTGGGCCGAAGCTGGCGCGGCTTCGTTTGATGCTGACCAATTTTCGCAACGCATTCCCGGAAAAAAACGAAGCGGAGATTGAGAAAATCGCCATTGATGCCTGGGGGCATATGGGCCGCCAGACGGCGGAATATGCCTTTCTGGATAAGCTGTTTGATTTTGATCCCGCCCGGCCGGGCGAGGGGCGTATCGAAGTGTCAGGCATCTCCATTTTCATGGAGCTTTTGCAGGCGCGCCGCCCATTTATTGTCTTTACGGCTCACACCGGCAATTTTGAAATGCTGCCTGTGGCCGGTGCCTCTTATGGGCTGGATGTCACGGTGCTGTTTCGTCCGCCCAACAATCCCTATATTGCCGATATGGTGTTTGGTTTCCGCAAACAGCGTATGGGCAATCTTGTGCCGTCGCATGCAGGGTCTGCCTTTCATTTGGCGGGCCAGCTTGAGCAGGGCAAGGGCGTTGGCGTTCTGGTGGATCAGAAATTCTCACGCGGCAAAGCCACAACGTTTTTCAATCGTGATGTGCGCACCAATCCGCTTTTGGCCAAGCTGGTGCGTCAATTCGGATGCGATGTTTTTCCCGCGCGTTGCGTTCGCTTGCCGGGCAATCGGTATAGGCTGGAAATCGAGCCAAAGGTGGAATTGCCCTATGATGCGCAAGGCAATCTGGATGTGCAGGCCACAGCCCAGTTGCTGAACGACAAGGTGGAAAGCTGGGTCAGAGAATATCCAGAGCAATGGCTCTGGTACCATGATCGATGGAATATCAAGAACACGTTATAGAGTGTGTTCGGGAAAATTGGCCCCCCCGGTTATTGCCTAATAAACAAAAAAACGATCGTTAAACTCTGGTGCACTGAAGCGAATCGGGCATTGTTCTCTGTGCGCCCAATGTTTCAACACTGTGCCAGAACGCGGTGTTGACCACCTCGAATTTTGCCGATTGCCAATGATAGTAATCCTCAACAAACGAACGTGACAGCCAGAAACTGCCGCGTCTTTGCTGATGATGCCATCCTAAAAGACCGGTCTCATGCCCGCTCTTAAACATGCGCTTAAGATTGGTGAGAGATATCATATAGGTCTTACCCAGATTGGAAAGATTGAGCTTTCCTATCTCATAGAGTCCGTCATCATCTGGATGATCAGGCACATGGGAGATCAGGTGATGTAAAACCAGCCCGCCCATGTCGGAATTCAGGAATGATGCAATGCTGCTTCGTGGGATGCGCCAATCTTTGTCATTGACCAGCGTGTGGGCAATGATGGGCTGGGCGATTTTAAGAATTGCCGGATTGGCTTCTGCAATGGCGCGGCGATTGCCTTGATCGAGAAAATCCAGACAGTCAAGATGCCCCAAAAACCATGATGCCATGGCGGTTTCACATGTTTCTGTCAGAAGAAGAATACGCACACGTCTGTCGGTCTGAGATTCTTCGCATTTTAAAAACTTATAGGCCACCAGCTCTGCAAGAAAGCTGGCAGCGGTGTTGCGGCTGGCTTCACCCAGTTCCAGCATAGCATCAACAAACCGGCTTGTTGTGAGCCCGGAAAGAGGGTCGCCCGGTGTTCTTTGCATGGCAAGGGCATACAGGGATTGGGTCATCAACCACTTACGATGAGAGGCTAATAATCTCGAAAGACGTGGTGTTTGAAGATGGATTCCGATCAGATGACGGGCAATGCGTCGCTCGATTTCAGGAAACAGAGGGTGGGATGCGATTTCTTCCCTGCGAAGGTCGGTCGAAGTCGAATGCTGCGAAATCAATGAAGCAAACATCTCGGAAAGGCCTTTGGCTTATCAAGCAACGGATCTTATACGCTTTTATATACATTTGAATTTTGATTTACAGCTAAATGTCAGAGATGAATGGGTCGAAAGAGGGAAAGGCAGAATCTATTGTTGACAACTATTTAAATGCTTTAAAATGATGTGCTGACATTTTTTGAGGTGTGTTGATTTCCCACTTTGGATGATCGCACATCCGCCATGCTGATTTCAGCATTTGTCCGTTGCGAATGCGTGCGTGCCGCGATAAACCTCAGGCATGAGCGATATAGTCACCAGACCCGAAACGCTCCGCATTGCGGTAGCCCAGTTTAACCCGACTGTCGGCGATGTTGCCGGCAATCTTGCAAAAGCGCGTGCAGTGCGCAAACAGGCAGCGGAGCAGGGCGCTGATCTTCTGTTGCTGAGCGAATTGTTCCTGTCCGGTTATCCACCAGAAGATCTGGTGTTGAAGCCTGCCTTCCTTAAAGCCTGCAAAGCTGCGGTCGATCAGCTTGCCAGTGATACCGCAGACGGCGGCCCGGGTGTGATTGTTGGCTTTCCACGGCAGGGCGAAAAAGGGCGGCACAATTCGGTTGCAGTTATTGATGGTGGCAAAATTCTGGCGCTGCGTGACAAGATCGATTTGCCAAACTATGGCGAATTCGATGAAAAGCGCGTGTTTGTTGAAGGCGAGATGCCGGGACCGGTGAATTTCCGCGGCGTGCGCATCGGCGTGCCGATCTGCGAAGAAATCTGGAATGATCTGGGTGTTTGCGAAACCTTGGCGGAAAGCGGGGCGGAAATCCTGCTGGTGCCCAACGGCTCGCCTTACTATCGCGGCAAGCTGGATGTGCGCCATCAGGTGGTGCTGCGGCAAGTGATTGAAAGCGGCTTGCCGCTGGTGTTTGCCAACCAGGTGGGTGGGC
>CAJYRE010000161.1 GCA_913776675.1 Rhizobiaceae bacterium | reverse complement strand
CCCATAGGCCTCATCGGCCAGTGTCACAAACAGCGCATCCATATCGGGATCGGCATAGACGGCCACCGATTGCAGGCCATAATCGCGGCAGGCGCGGATGATGCGAACGGCAATTTCGCCCCGATTGGCAATTAGAACTTTTTTCATGGGATGTTCCTCTCTGTCTTTTTATCGCTTGTTCGGGGTGATGTCGGCAAACGGCGCGATGGGCCGAAAGCGGATTTTGGCATTGATCGGGACCTGCCCGGCCAGATCGAGATGATGCTCTGCCACCGCGCCAATCACCGGATAGCCGCCAGTGAGTGGATGATCGGCCAAAAACAGCACCGGCTGGCCGCTATGGGGCACCTGAATGGCACCTGTGGCTGTGCCTTCGCTGGGCAGTTCCTTGCTATCAAACCGCTCCAGCGCCACATCGCCAGCGAGACGAATGCCAACGCGGCTGGATTGTGGTGTTACTTGCCAGAGCTGGGCGGTGAGGGTGGTCAGGCCGTTGTCGGTGAACCAATCGGTGCGGGGTCCAAGCACCATGTCCAGCGTGACGATCTCACCCGCTTTGGGAAAAGCAAAGGCTGGGGCTTCGGTCAGCGAAACACTGGTGAGGGCGGTTGTATCCTCAGCCAATGCCAAAACCGTGCCTGTGGTGACAGGATCAGGCCCCACCACCGCCAGCGTATCGGTGGCCGCACTGCCCAGCACCGGCTTGATCTTAAAGCCGCCACGCACCGCCAGATAACTGCGCATACCTGCCGCAGGTTGGCCAAGGGTGACAACATCGCCCGGCTCCAGCGCAATTGGCTGATAGGGCGATGCGTTCAGAATACGGCCTTGGGCATCGCGGATGCTGATCGGGCAGGGGGCACCGGTAAAGGCAATCACCGCCCGCGCCGCAGTCTCAAACGAAAAGCCGCCGAGGGTGATTTCAAGACAAGCGCTACCCACTGGATTGCCAACCACGCGGTTGGCGGCTTTCAAGGCGGATTGATCCAGCGCACCGGAGGCCGAGACGCCTTGGCCTGTTTGGCCAAAACGCCCCAAATCCTGAAACACAGCAGGCATGGGTGCTGCCAGCACTTTAAAATGCGGCGTATGCTCTCCGGTTGCGGCGCTTATAGCGCTGGTCTCGGTGGGAAGGTCATAGACCTTGGCTGAATTCGCCATATCGCTAAACCGCACCTGATGGCCGGGCTGAAACAGCGCTGGCGGATCGCGGCTCAAATCCCACATTTTCAAAGGCGTCACGCCAATGATCTGCCAGCCGCCGGGACTGGCCTGCGGATAGACGCCGCTGAAATTGCCAGCCAGTGCCACTGCTCCGGCGGGAATGCGGGTGCGCGGGCTTTTGCGGCGTGGCACGTGCAGGGCCGGATCGCCGCCGACCAGATAGCCAAAACCGGGCGCAAAACCGCAAAAAGCCACTGTAAACGTGCTTTCGGTATGGCGGCGAATGACCTCTTTTACGGTCAGGCCCGTCAGCTCGGCCACGTCACCCAAATCTTCGCCGTCATAGGTGACGGGGATTTCGACCAGATGATCGGAGGGTTTCAGCTTGGCGGAGAGATCACGGGTGCTGATCTCCTGCGCCAAAGCTTCCGCGCTGATAAGTTCGCGCTGATAACGGATCATCAGGGTGCGGGCGGCTGGCACCATGTCCTGAATGCCCGCTATGGGGTTAGCCTCCAGCGAGGCAAACAGCGC
Source organism: Rhizobiaceae bacterium (assembly GCA_913776675.1). GTDB lineage: Bacteria > Pseudomonadota > Alphaproteobacteria > Rhizobiales > Rhizobiaceae > Allorhizobium. Next base: position 976 of record CAJYRE010000161.1, on the reverse strand, counting down.
CAGGGTTTCATCAAGATCGGCCAGCTCAATCAGCATGGTCGTGAGGCTAACGGGAAGAAAACGCATGCGAACCTCAGACGTGATAGGCGGAATCGGGAATATCCGTGATGAACATATGGCCCGGCGCATGGGTGATGGCGAATGGCACTTTTGAAGCCATAACGGCGGCTTGCGGCGTCACGCCACAGGCCCAGAAGACTGGCACTTCGCCGGGTTCAATCCGCACGGCATCGCCAAAATCCGGCTTGGAGATGTCAGCAATGCCAATCAGCTCTGGTGCGCCCACATGCACGGGTGAGCCATGCACGGAAGGAAAACGCCCGGAAATCATCGCCGCATCAGAAACCCGGTTTGCCGGGATAGGCCGCATCGACACCACCATATTGCCGTGCAATCGACCGGCAGGACGGCAGGGCTGGTTGGTGAGATACATTGGCACATTGCACTTGTCCGTCATGTGGCGGATTTCAATGCCAGCCTCCACCATCGGCGCTTCAAACGTAAAGCTACAGCCAATCAGAAAGCTGACGAGATCGGGATGTTCCGCCCACGCGGCGGTGGCGTCGGCGGTTTCTTCCACTAGCTTGCCATCGCGCCAGATGCGGTAAAGCGGAAGGTCGGTGCGAAGATCGGCACCTTTTGCCAGCATTGTGCTGTGGGAGCCGGGATCGGACACATCCAATACCGGGCAGGCCTTTGGATTGCGCTGGGCATAGAGCAGAAAATCAAAGGCCCAGTCGCGCGGCAGCACAATCATATTGGCCTGAGTAAAGCCGGGGGCTATGCCGGAGGTTGGCTCGACTTTGCCCGCTCGATAGGTTCCGCGGGCAAGGCGGGCGGGTTCCACGTTCACATGGCGAAGATTATCCAGTGCAATCATGGTGATCAGGCCTTTGCAAAGGGTTTGACAGCAATGCCTTCCGCCTTGAACCGTGCGGCAATTTCGCGGGCAATCGCCACCGCGCCGGGGCTGTCA
>CAJYRE010000160.1 GCA_913776675.1 Rhizobiaceae bacterium | reverse complement strand
AATTCCTTTCACGCACCTTATCACGCAGCGCTTTTGGCTGAGATCGAGCGCGTCAAAGCCATTCACGGCGTGGCGGTGCTGTATGATTGCCACTCCATTCGCGGCAATATCCCATTTCTGTTTGAAGGCCGCCTGCCGGATTTCAACATTGGCACCGATATGGGCCGCACCTGTGATGCCGCCATTGAAGCAGCGACCGTCAAGATTGCAGCGTCAGCAGACGGATACACATCCATCCTCAATGGCCGCTTCAAAGGTGGCTGGACCACACGCCATTATGGCAAGCCAGACACGGGCATTCACGCCATTCAGATGGAACTGGCGCAAGGCTCGCACCTTGCCAGTGAAGCGCCACCCTTTGCCTATGACGAGGACAAGGCAGGCCGTTTGCGCATTCATCTCAAAGCCATTCTGGAGCGGATTGAACAAATCGCGCTGCAACTTACACACAAGGGGGAATGATCATGACCAACCCACGCCACAATATCCGCGATGTGCGGGCCGCAACTGGCACGGAGCTTTCTGCCAAAAGCTGGATGACCGAAGCGCCTTTGCGCATGTTGATGAACAATCTGGACCCCGACGTGGCCGAGCGGCCCCATGAGCTGGTGGTCTATGGCGGCATTGGCCGTGCCGCCCGCACCTGGGAGGATTTTGACCGCATCGTTGCCACGCTGAAAACGCTGACCGAAGAAGAAACGCTGGTGGTGCAATCCGGCAAGCCGGTGGGCGTGTTTCGCACCCACAAGGATGCGCCACGGGTGCTGATTGCCAATTCCAATCTCGTGCCACACTGGGCCACATGGGATCATTTCAACGAGCTGGATAAGAAGGGACTGGCTATGTATGGCCAGATGACCGCCGGTTCGTGGATCTACATCGGCACCCAAGGCATTGTGCAGGGCACCTATGAAACCTTCGTGGAGGCCGGTCGTCAGCACTATAATGGCAATCTCAAAGGTAAGTGGATACTTACGGGAGGCCTCGGCGGCATGGGCGGCGCACATCCTCTCGCTGCTGTGATGGCCGGGGCCTGCTGCCTTGCGGTCGAATGTGATGAGACCCGCGTGGATTTTCGTCTTCGCACCCGCTATGTCGATGCAAAGGCCCACACGCTCGATGAAGCGCTGGCGCTGATTGACCAATGGACCAAGGCAGGAGAAGCCAAATCCGTGGGCCTGATCGGCAATGCTGCTGATATTTTCCCGGAATTGGTGAAGCGCGGCATTCGCCCCGATATTGTCACCGACCAGACCTCTGCCCATGATCCGATCAATGGTTATCTGCCGTCTGGCTGGACGGTGGCCGAATGGCGGGCCAAGCAGGAGAGTGATCCGAAAGCCGTGGAAGCGGCTGCCCGTGCCTCGATGAAAGTGCATGTTCAGGCCATGGTGGATTTCTGGAACATGGGCGTGCCCACACTGGATTATGGCAACAATATCCGTCAGGTGGCCAAGGAAGAAGGGCTGGAAAATGCCTTTGCCTTCCCCGGCTTTGTGCCCGCCTATATCCGCCCGCTGTTTTGCCGCGGCATTGGTCCGTTCCGCTGGGCGGCGCTGTCGGGCGATCCAGAGGATATTTACAAGACCGATGCCAAGGTGAAGGAACTGTTGCCCGACAACAAACACCTGCACAATTGGCTGGATATGGCGCGTGAGCGTATTGCCTTTCAGGGCCTGCCCGCCCGCATCTGCTGGGTCGGTCTGGGCGATCGCCACAAACTGGGTCTGGCCTTCAATGAGATGGTGCGCAATGGCGAGTTGAAAGCCCCGGTGGTGATTGGCCGTGACCATCTGGACAGCGGCTCGGTTGCCTCGCCTAACCGCGAAACGGAAGCCATGAAAGATGGCTCGGATGCCGTCTCCGACTGGCCGTTGCTGAACGCCCTGCTCAACTGCGCCTCCGGTGCCACATGGGTATCGCTGCACCATGGCGGCGGGGTTGGCATGGGCTTTAGCCAGCATTCCGGCATGGTGATCTGCGCTGATGGCACCGATGATGCGGCACGGCGTTTGGAGCGGGTGTTGTGGAACGACCCGGCCACCGGCGTGATGCGCCATGCCGATGCGGGCTATGACATCGCGCTCGATTGCGCCAGGGAAAAAGGCCTGCGCCTGCCCGGTATTTTGGGCAATTGACATGCAGATCATCGCGCGCGCGCAATACACGCGGATGCCTTGGAAAAACGGCAAGGGCCTGACCGAAGAGGTCATGGCCTTTCCGCCGAACAGCACGATGGAGACGTTTGACTGGCGTCTCTCCATCGCCCATGTGGGAGAAGACGGACCTTTTTCCGTCTTTCCCGGCGTGGATCGCAGTATTGCGCTGCTGGAGGGTGAGGGCTTGCAGCTTGACTTGCCCGATGGCGGCGCGCATGTGCTGACCCTTGATGGTGTCCCTTTCGCCTTTCCGGGCGAATGGGTCATTTCCAGCCGCAATCTCGGCGGTCCCACCATGGATTTAAACATCATGACGCGGCGTGGGCGTTGCCGCCACCACATGCGTCGTCACATCCATGCGGGATCGACCACGTTTGATGCCACGGAGCAAACTCTGCTGGTCTTCCGAAACGCGGCGATGGTGGAAACCGCCACAAACGCAATTCGGGTGGAGGAACTGTCTACCCTGATTTTGGAGCGTGGCGAGAGCATTCAGATTGTTCCGCAGGACAGCAGCTTGCATGTTCTGAGTGTGGAGCTGGAGCCTACTGCATAATTCCTTAAATCGGAATCGATTTAAGAAGAAAATTATACAGCAAATTTAAAGTGTTACAGCGTCCTTTGTGCGCCACATATGGTGAGAGGCGCTGTAGCCCATTGTGAAACGCTTCATGCGGCCGTGTTTACGCCTTGTCGCGTAAGGCCGCATAGCGGTTCACTGGCATCGATAAGCCCAGATTGTCCCGCAGTGTATTGCCCTCATACTCTTCCCGGAACAGTCCCCGGCGACGCAATTCCGGCAGCACCAAACGGACAAAATCATTCAGGCTGGCGGGCAGGGTGGGCAGCATCAGAATAAAGCCATCGGCAGCTCCGGCCTGAAACCATTCTTCCATGAAGTCGGCAATTTCGGTGGGGGTGCCGGTGATGCCATTGCCGGTGCTTTTCTCAGCATAGAAGCGGATCAGCTCGCCCACGGTGTGGCCTTCCATGATGAAATCGCGCAGCCATTCAAACATGGCTTTTGAGCCTTTTGGCTCGGCTGGCAGGCGCTCCAGCGGGAAGGGCTGATCGAGCGCTACGCCAGACAGATCGGCTTCCAGAAATTCACCCAGCATCCAGCGACCGACATCGGGGTGCAGGTTATCAATCAGGAAATCCACCTTGGCTTGGGCCTCAGCTTTGGTTTCGCCAACATTGACCACTAGTCCGGGCATGAGCTTGAGGTCATTGGTGGAGCGGCCATATTTGCTCATTCTGCCCTTGATATTGTCGGCAAAGGCCTTGTTGCGCTCCAGATTGGAGGCAAGACTGAAGACGATTTCAGCGGTGCGTGCGGCAAGCTCCATGCCCGCTTCCGAACCGCCGGCCTGGGCAATCACCGGGCGGCCTTGCGGGGATGCTGCAATGTTGAGCGGGCCGCGCACCTGAAAATGCTTCCCCTTATGGTTCAGCGTGTGCAGCTTGTTTTTGTCGTGATACAGGCCGTTGGCCTTGTCCAGCACCAGCGCATCCGGCTCGAAACTGTCCCACAGGCCAAAGACGACATCGACAAATTCTGAACCGCGCTCATAGCGGAGCGCGTGCGGCGGCAGGCCTTCAAAACCGTAATTATAGCCGGTTTCATCGTGATCGGACGTCACCACATTCCAGCAGGCGCGGCCGCCGCTTAAGTGATCAATGGACGCAAAAATGCGGGCGATGTTGTACGGCTCATAATAGCTGGTGGAGGCGGTGGCGACAAAACCGAGCTTCTCGGTCAGCACAGAGAGCGCCGAAATCAGTGACAAAGGCTCAAACCGGTTCATCTTGGTGGGTGAGCGGGCCAGCGCATCGGCATCGCCAATGGCGGCGGCGGGTGAATCGGCTAAAAACATGAAATCGAACTTGGCCGCTTCCGAGATTTTCGCCACATTCAGCAGATGATCAATCTTGTTGGCCGCGTTCACATCGGCCTCCGGGTGCCGCCACGCCGCCGGATTGAAGCCGAAGGTATAAACGAAGGTTCCCAGTTTCAGCATATCAGTGCGAGCCATGTAATCTCTTCTTTCTGATCAGGCGGGATTGAGACGGTGTTGTGATGGGGTGAAGCGGGCGGTGACGGCATGGCTGGCACCGGGGTAAGTCAGGCGCACCTGTGTGACGGTTTCATCCAATCGCCATGTCTGGCGCTCTACTACAAGAACCGGCGTATTGGCGGCGATGTTCAAAATTTTGGCCGCGGCATCATTGGCCGCTTCAGCGGCAATACGATGCTCGGCAGCGCTCCAGGGAATATGATCCAGCAGCCAGGGGCCGGGTGCCAGATCGGCAAAATCGGCATCGAGCGCCTGCGGCACCACGCCCAGATTGATAATGCGCTCTTCCAGACAAAACGGCTTGTCATCGGCATAATGCAGGCAGGTCACAGCCAGCAGCTTGCGGCGGGTGCCAAGAGAAAGGTTATCCGCTTCCGTCTTGGTGGGGAGGCGGAGGGTG
>CAJYRE010000159.1 GCA_913776675.1 Rhizobiaceae bacterium | reverse complement strand
TCCTTTTGCCGATCAAAATCAGCGCTTTCGGAAAACCAGCCCTCGAATTCATGACCATGGTCGCAGATCAGCGAATAACGGATCACGCCGTCATACCCCCTTTTGCAAGCGCAGGAAGAATATCAAGATTGAAATCGCGGCCATTTTTGAGGTTTGGAATTTTGGCCCGCGATGATTTCACAGTGTCAAGATCAATCTCGGCCATCACCACGGCCTCGCCTGTGGCTGGGCCCTCGGCCAGAATCTTGCCCCAAGGATCAATGATCAACGAATGGCCATAGGTTTCACGCCCGTCTTCATGCAGGCCCGCTTGCGCGGCTGCAATCACAAAGGCACCGTTTTCAATGGCGCGAGCCCGCAGCAACACATGCCAATGGGCTTCCCCGGTCTGGCGGGTAAAAGCGGCAGGCACCGTCAGAATTTCCGCGCCAGCCATGGCCTCGGTGCGAAACAGCGAGGGAAAACGCACATCATAGCAAATGGCAAAGCCGAGCTTGCCAAACGGAAGATCGACAACACGGGCTTCCTTACCCGGCTCATAAGCGGCACTCTCACGCCAGCTTTCACCATTGTCGAGGTCCACATCAAACATGTGGATCTTGTCATAGGTGCAAATACGCCGACCATCCGGCCCGAACACAAAGCCGCGATTGGCAATCTTGCCATCGGCGCGGGCAATGGCGGTGGAGCCGACATGAACGTGGATGTTCAATTCGGACGCCAGCCCGGCTGCGGTGGTGGCGATCAGATCACTGTCGTCATCGCGCAAAATGGCCCGCAGGGCCGCACGGTCGCGCATCAATGCGCCGGTCATTTCCGGCGTCTGAACATATACCGCGCCCTCGGCTGCCGCCTGACGCACCAACCGGGCCATGGTCTGCGCATTGCGTTGCGGGTCCATGCCAGAGCACATTTGCAGCGCTGCAACTTTGATCGTCATCGTCGTTCCTTAATTGGCCAGCATCGGGTCCAGCTTGGCAGCCCGATCCAGCGCGTGCAAGTCGTCGCAACCACCAACATGCGTACCATTGATGAAAATCTGCGGAAATGTGGTGCCGCCGGATTTTTCCATCATTTCCTGACGCAGGTCTGGGTTACCTGTGGCATCAATCTCGGTAAAATCAACACCCTTGGAGCTCAGAAGCGCCTTGGCGCGGCTGCAATAACCACAGCCCTGACGGGTATAAATAGTAACGGATGCCATGCGTCTCTCCAATTCATCGCTGATCAAAACAGCCTGTTTTCACGTTGATATAATATCAGCCAGCGCCATTGCAAAGGTCAAAACCGTGACTTCGGCAGCCCCCGCCCGCTTCAAGGCCCGGCTGGCAGCATTGACGGTTGCACCGGTGGTGTAGACATCATCAATCAACACCACACGCCGCCCCAAGACCTCATCCCGCCGCCGCTCAAGCACCTTGAAAGCGCCCCGCACATTGGCGGCCCTGTCCTTGGCGTTCAAGCCAACCTGTTTTTGGGTGCGTTTGACACGAACCAGCAATCCCGATGCCATGGGTCTCTCAGCAAGCCGGGCCAAGGCCCGCGCCAATTCGGCAGACTGGTTATATTGGCGGGAAAACAGCCGCCATCGATGCAGCGGCACCGGCACAATCACATCCGCCTGCGCCAGAAACTCTGAACCCGCCCGCCACATCCAGCGGGCCATCATCGGTGCCAGATCCGTACGGTCCCCATATTTGAGCCGATGCACCAGATCGCGCACCGCGCCATCATGGGTGGCCACCGCCCGCAACCGATCAAACGGTGGCGGATCGGCAATAGCCTCGGCACTGAGTATGCCCGGCCCTGGATCATAACTGAAGGGCAGGCCCAACACCTCACAATAGGGCCTCTCAATAAACCGCACACTGTGCCAACAGCCCGAACACAAGCCACCATTGGCAGCAACCGGCAAACCACAAGTAGCACAGCTTGGCGGATAAATCACATCCCGAAAACCATGGGACAAGCGCAATGCATGCGCATAGCCGCCCTGCACAAGCGCACGCAACTCTCCCCGATGCCGCCAATTGATCTTCATGCGGGCAATAAAGCAATGGCCGCGATTTTGCGCAACCAACTTTCTTTCTCTGCTCGCCTGACTTATATGCTCCCAGCACTCGGATAAGGACATTCCCATGGAGCATCTTTTTGATTCGGCGCTGATCCATCGCAACCGCGAACAGGCCGCCAGAAACGCAAAAGCAGATGCAGGCTTTTTGCTGGATATTGTGGCAACAGAGCTCGCAGAGCGTCTGGCTGTGGTGGAGCGCCGCTTCGAACAGGCCGTGGAACTGCATGGCATGGATGGCCGTACGGCCAAAGCCTGTTTCGAGACGGGACGCATTGCCCATATCCACCGGGTGGAAACCAGCGATACTTTCGCCCAACCTGGCGAAACCATCACCCCCTCACCCATTGAACACCTGCCTTTAAGCGAACAATCAGTCAATCTGCTGCTATCGCCCATGGCGCTGCATCTGGCCAATGATATGCCGGGCCTTCTCATTCAGATGCGTCGTGCGCTCAAGCCCGATGGCCTGTTGCTGGCCGCTGTGCCGGGAGCCGGCACCCTTGCCGAATTGCGCGATGTGCTGCTTTCCGCCGAAGTGGACGTCAGCGGTGGGGCCAGTCCGCGCGTTATGCCCTTTGCCGATGTGCGCGATATGGGCAGCCTGTTGCAGCGCGCAGGCTTTGCCTTGCCCGTGGTTGATACGGAAGATTACACAGTTCGCTATGATTCCATCCTGCCGCTCATGCGGGATCTGAAGGCCATGGGCATGGCCAATCCGCTGCTGGCCCGCAGCCGAAAGCCCCTGAATCGCACCATCTTCATGCGTGCTGCCGAGCTTTATAACGAGCGTTACAGTGACCCGGATGGCCGTATCCGCGCCACCTTCTCGATCATCTACATTTCCGGCTGGGCTCCGCATGAAAGCCAACCCAAGCCGCTCAAGCGCGGATCAGCCCGCGTCAGCCTTGCTGACGCTTTGAATGCGATCGATCAAAAAGAATAGGTCGGCAACAAAAACCGGATTAACAGCCGCTGTCACCATTGCCAGCCCCCACAATGCACACCGAGCCGGGTGTGTCCTGCAAGATGCTGCGGCGGATGGTGTAACGTTTGCTTCCATCGCGCGGCGCTGGAATGGAGCCTGTGGCCATGGTATCCAGCGTTTCAGGTTGAGATGCAAGCTGGGTTGAACTGTTATGATCTGACAACACCGGTGTTAGCACCAGCGATACGGCAATGGCTGCCACTGCAAACAACAAGGCAACATTGATAGCCCCGACCCGCCCGGATCTGGAAGCCGCACGCCGCGATTGTCGAACGTCCTTTCCAAAGTCCTTGTTCGTCATAGCCAACCCCAAAACATTCTCCTGCACTTTGCGTCATCCTTCAATCGGCGATGTTGCACTGCAAGAAAACAGTTTTCAAATTTCAACACGCAAACCGAATCAGCCTCTTTCAAGAAGCTTAACAAAAACCTTATCGCAAGAATGCAGTCATGAAGCTTAACACTCTGTTAAACTTCCCGCAAAAGCCACAAAAACACCAGAAATAGGCCCATAAAATTTGGGGGTAATAAATAATCCTACAAAAGATCCTGTAAAAACGGGATCAGCGGCTCATCAGCCGGTGGCATAGGATAGTTGCGCAGGTCTTCCGGCCGGACCCATTTGATGGCCTGGCCCTCACGCCCATGGGCGATTCCCTCATAACGGCGGCACACATACAGAGGCATCAACAGATGAAATGTCTCGTAAGTGTGGCTGGCAAAAGTCAGCGGCGCAAGACAGGCAATCTTGGTGGTCACGCCAATTTCCTCTTGCAACTCACGCACCAGCGTTTCTTCCGGCGTTTCACCTTTTTCCACTTTGCCGCCCGGAAATTCCCACAGGCCAGCCAGAGATTTGCCTTCTGGTCGCTGTGCCAGAAGGATACGGCCATCTGCATCCAGCAAAGCGCAGGCCGCCACCAACAAAATAGAACGATCCGCCATGGTCATGATTGCTCCTGCGGTCGCCAGTAGCAATAGCGATAGGCTTCCTGAAATCCAAGTTTGCGATACAGCGACACCGCTGCCGCATTATCGGCCTGCACCTGCAACCATGCCATTTTGGCACCCCGCAGCCGCGCCCAGCGCAAGGCCGCATAGGTCAACTCAAACCCCATGCCCTGACGGCGGTGGCTTTCGCCCACAGCCAGTTGCAGCAGGCCGGTCAGATCATTGTCATGCACGCAAATCACCGCAGCCACGGGGCCGTTGTGTGGTGCCTCCACCAAAAACAGACCAGAGGGCGGCTTGATATTGCTGATCAATTCGGCCAGTGCCGGTTTCAGCGCGGCATCTTCATTTTGCAAGATCAGGCTGGCATCAACAAAACGGCCAATATCCTGACTGGGCAAATGATCCATCACATCATGCTCGGCAAGAGTCGCCAGATCCAGCACCATCACCATGCTCTCATCAAAGCGCCGCCAGCCATCGTCGCGTAGCACATCCATCACAGCCACAGGTGCCAGCGGTGTTTCACGAAACACCATCTCGCGGCCATAGGATTCAAACTTGCGGCGGGCTTTTTCCAGCCGCAGCCGAATATCGCGGGTGTCGGAGCGATCCAGTGCCACCACGCAATTGACGCGCTTGGACGGATGCCCACCCGTCAGCCTGATCTGCCAGCTTCCATCATATTGCACCGATGCCGCAGGCCATGCGCGAAAGCTCACGGCTTCCAGCCTGCGCACCTGTGGCAGGTTGGGCTGAGGCGCGGATTGATCGTCTGCTCCCATCAACTGCGGTAATCTCCGTTGATGGCCACATATTCCTTGGTCAGATCGCATGTCCAGACCGTGGCCGTGCCCGATCCGAGACCAATATCGACCGTCACCGGAATGTCTTGCTTTTGCATCACCGCTGTCGTCGCAGCTTCCGAATAGTCCGGATCACGCTCACCGTTCACAGCCACGCGCACATCGCCAAACCAGATCGCCAGACGATCCCGGTCGGCCATTTCACCCGATTTGCCAACGGCCATCACGATACGCCCCCAATTGGCATCTTCGCCAGCCACGGCGGTTTTGACCAAAGGCGAATTGGCAATGGACAGAGCAATGACCTTGGCGGCGGCATCGGTTTCAGCGCCCTTGACGGTGATTTCCACCATTTTGCGGGCACCTTCACCATCGCGCACCACTTGCAAGGCCAGATCCTTCAACAGATCATTGAGAGCAGTGCGGAAGCTGGCAAGGCGCGCATCGTCTGCGCTCTCAACCCGCGCCTGACCATCATCGGCAGCAGCACCGGTGGCAAACAGCATCAGCGTGTCAGAGGTCGAGGTGTCGCTATCCACCGTAACCGAATTGAAGCTTGGGCCAACGCCCGCCGACAGCAGGGCCTGCAAGGCGGCGGGGGCAATATCGGCATCCGTCACCACAAACGACAGCATGGTGGCCATATCGGGGGCGATCATGCCCGCACCCTTGGCAATGCCATTGATAATCACCGGCACACCGCCAATCTCAGCCGTGCGGGTGGCCACCTTGGGATAGGTGTCGGTGGTCATGATGGCCTTGGCGGCTTCCAGCCAGAAATCGCCCTTGGCGTCCTTGGCCATCTGATCCAGCACACCTGCAAACTTCGTCGCATCCAGTGGCTCGCCAATCACGCCAGTCGAGGCCAGATAAATCTCGTTTTCGCCGCAACCCAGCGCTGCTGCTGCCGATTTTGCCGTCAACTCTGTCGCAGCCTTGCCCTTGACGCCCGTGAATGCATTGGCATTGCCGGAATTGACCACAACACCGCGGGCCACGCCATGGCTCAAGTTCTTGCGGCAGAAATCAACCGGGGCAGAGGGGCATTTGGAACGGGTAAACACGCCCGCAACGCTGGCCGGGCGATCAAACGCCATCAACAGCACATCGGTACGATTTTTATATTTGATACCAGCCGCGGCGGTGGCCATGGACACACCCCGAACAGCCGGCATGTCAGCAAAACTCTTCGGTGCAAGAGGAGAAACGGTCGCAGACATGGATAGAGAGCCCCCGGAATAAGAATGGAAACGGGCCCGCCGGAAAACGGCGGACCCCAAATCACAACACGATGTTACTGCTTTGGTGCAGCCGGTGCTGCATCCGCAGGTGCTTGTGCATCGTCAGCCTGATTCTTGCTGATGTCCTCATATCCCTTCTTCAGAGCGGGATCGAGAATATCAACCTTTTCAGAGGCCTTGGCCTTATCCAGCAGAGCCAGATACTTGTCACGCATCACGAGCTGGCGAACCTGCTGCTCAACATCTTCAAACTTCGGCGGAGCGGCATCGCGGATGTCTTCCACCTTGATGACGTGATAGCCGAACTGGGTCTTCACCGGGGTCTTGGTGTAGGTGCCAGGCTTCAGGGCAAATGCGGCTTCTTCAAACTCAGGCACCATGCGGCCCTTGGTGAAATAGCCCAGATCGCCACCTTCCGACTTGTTCGGATCGGTCGAATGATCCTTGGCCAGTTGGGCAAAATCCTTGCCAGCGTCGAGCTGCTTGATGATGTCCTTGGCTTCATCCTCGGTCTTCACCAGAATGTGACGCGCATGGATTTCCTGCTGCTTGGGCAGGGCTGCAATTTCCTTGTCGTAGCGCGCCTTCACTTCGGCTTCTGTGGTGGCATCCACAACATATTTCTTGAAATAGGCGTTGTGGAGTTCCCGATCCGCAATGAAAGCCATGCGCTGCTTGTAGGCCGGATCATCCTTCATGCCATCCTTGATGGCATTGCCAGCCAGAAGCTTGACATCAATGGCACCCGAGAGAGCAGCAACCTTTTTCTGATCATCCGGCATCTGGGCGAATTGCGGATCAAGATTGGCAATGGCCAGATCCAGCTCGGACTGATGAATTTCCAGCTTACCGACCTTGGCGACGACCGCATCGTCGGCAAAGGCCTGAGCAGACAAAGCCACCAGAGCGGCACACGCAGCCAGAACGAGTTTATGAGAACGCAGCATGAAATAACCCTTCAGGTAAAAAAGACGCCGACCGAGACTGCCAATCGACTCGAAAACATCCTAAAGCACCGGATTGTGGCGCTTGTGGTGCATGCTCTGCCGTTGACATAATTCGACCCCCCTCTTATCTGTCACGC
>CAJYRE010000158.1 GCA_913776675.1 Rhizobiaceae bacterium | reverse complement strand
TCCACAGCACCAGCGTGACACAAATGCCCGGCAAAACCTGCCGCAACGTTCGTTTGCCCGCAGGTAGCCACAGATGTGAAATTGTGAGGCCGACCGCAAGCAGAATAAGGGTTCCCAGCACACCCCAATTGGAAATCACCGCCAACACGTCTTTCAACAGCGGAAATTTTTGCTCGGCAAAGCGCAGCGCAATCGGCACCGCAATCAGCACCACGCTGATCACCGCAAACACCAACACGCCCATCATCACAAAGCCAAGGCTGAGCAGCCGGGTAAGATACCAGGGGCGGGTCTCGCTGACGCGGTAGGCGCGGTTGAGCGCGGTGCGCAGGGCTTCAACACCATTGGAGGCAAAATAGGCCGCTGCCAACACCGAAATGGTCAAAAGACCACCGCGCGGCACCGTCAACACTTGCACGACCTGATCCGAAATTGGCTTGGCAATTTCTTCTGGCCAGGTATCAAAAATGAAGTGAATGGCGGTTTGGGCAAAAGAACTGGCCCCCAGCAGGCCTGCCAGCGCTGTTCCGAAAATCAGGAAGGGAAACACTGCCAACAGGATGGAGAGCGCCACATGGCTGGCCATGGCCCAGCCATCATCCTCGGTAAAATGCCAGACCGCATCAAAGGCCACCTGATAGATCCTGCCCAGGTACTTCCGCATTCAGTGTCCTTCTACCCAAACAAGAATTGCCTGCCGTTCAGGAATATGGGAAGCCTAACCGATTATGGAAGAGGAAAACCTCCTATGACGTCAACGAAATCCATCATTGTCACCGGCTGCTCATCAGGAATCGGTGCCTATTGCGCCCGCGCCTTAAAAAAAGACGGCTGGCGGGTGTTTGCCACCGTGCGCAAACCGGAGAATCTCAAGCCCCTCGAAGAGGACGGCCTTGAAGCCCTGCTGATGGATTATTGTGACGAGGCCAGCATTGCAGCACTGGTTGAAGAGGTATTGAAACGCACCGGCGGCACACTTGATGCGCTTTTTAACAACGGTGCCTATGGGCAGGCAGGTGCTGTGGAAGATCTGCCAACCGCCGCCCTGCGTGAACAGTTTGAGACCAATGTGTTTGGCTGGCATGATCTGACCCGGCGCATTGTACCGGTGATGCGGGCGCAAGGTCATGGCCGTATTGTGCAATGCTCGTCCATTCTCGGCCTGCTGCCCTATCGCTGGCGCGGGGCTTACACGGCCTCGAAATATGCTCTGGAGGGCCTGTCACTCACGCTGCGCATGGAGTTGGACGGCAGCTGCATTTTCATAAGCCTGATTGAACCGGGACCGATTGAAAGCCGCTTTCTGGCCAATTCCCTTGCTGCCGTTCAGCGCCATATCGATGTGGAAAACTCCGTGCATGCCAAGGATTATCAGCGACAATTGGCGCGGCTGAGCGGCACCGGCCTCGTCAATCGCAACAAGCTTGGCCCCGATGCCGTGTATAAAGTCTTGCTCCACGCCTTGACCGCGAACCGCCCGCAGCCCCATTATCTCGTAACAAAACCAGCAAAGCAGGGAGCGCTGCTAAAAAGACTGCTGCCCGCTGATCTTTTCTACCGGCTCATGCGTAAACTGGATTAGTCAAGAGATTTACCGGACGTCGGGGGGACATCCATGTCAACATTCACCACCATTCTTGCCGTGATTGTCATGGGCCTTGTCGCGCTGGTTCTGGTGCGCGGGCTGCTCAACATGTTAAAGGGTGGCGATGGCAATCGCTCCAACAAGTTGATGCAATTGCGCATTCTTTTGCAAGCCATCGCCGTGGTGCTGATTATGCTGACACTGTGGATCACCGGCGGCGGCCGTTAAGGTGTGTGGATATTCGGCTTTGAGCGGGCTGCAAACGGCAATTTTCTGCGAGCCGGTACTCATGTACTTGAGTACACTCCGTTCCGGTTCTCGAAAATCACCGTTTTCGCCACACCCAAAGCCGAATATCCACACACCTTGATTTTTATCTCCAACACACACTGCATGGTTCCATGGTTAAGCTCAATAAAATCTACACCCGCACCGGCGATGACGGCACAACGGCACTTGTCTGCGGCCCCCGCCGCATGAAACACGATCTGCGCGTTGAAGCCTACGGCACCATTGATGAGGCCAACAGCGCCATCGGCATGGCGCGGCTTTATACAACGGATCAGCAGCCGCTGGACACCATGTTGCTGCGGATTCAAAACGATATGTTCGATCTTGGCTCCGACCTTGCCACACCCGACACCGGGGAAAAGCTGGAATGGGAACCCTTGCGTATTGTCCAGTCACAAGTCGATCGGCTGGAAAGCGAAATTGACGAACTCAATGCCCATCTTGAGCCGTTGAAATCCTTCGTGCTGCCAGGCGGCACACCGGCTGCGGCCAATTTGCATCTGGCCCGCACCATTACCCGGCGGGCCGAACGCATCATGGTGGACCTGATGCAGGTTCCCGGGGAAGCGCTCGCGTCACCGGCGCTGAAATATGTCAATCGCCTGTCGGATTTTCTGTTTGTGGCGGCTCGCTATGCCAATGATATTGGCAAGGCAGATATTTTATGGGTGCCGGGTCAGAATCGATAAAGCGACAAGCAAATAATTGACGTGAACGTAAAAGTTAGATAAATCGTCATCCCTGACCGGGAGGAATATCCGGAGGAGAGTGACGTAGCGTTGTAATTGCGGAAAAAATGCGTATCGATGTCGCCAACCGACAATCGAAGCTGCGCGAAATGGCGCAATTTGCAGCCGACCGAAGCAAGGAAGGACCCTATGAAGATTCTTGTGCCCGTAAAACGCGTTGTTGACTACAACGTCAAAATTCGCGTGAAGCCGGATGGTTCCGGCGTGGAGCTTGCCAACGTAAAGATGTCGATGAATCCCTTCGACGAAATCTCCGTGGAAGAAGCGCTGCGCCTGAAGGAAGCAGGCAAGGCATCAGAAGTGGTTGTGGTTTCCATTGGCCCGGCCAAGGCCGAAGAAACGCTGCGCACAGCGCTGGCCATGGGCGCAGATCGCGCCATTCTGGTGGAAACGGACGACACTGTGGAGCCTCTGGCGGTTGCCAAGATTCTGAAAGGTGTGGTTGAAGCCGAGGCACCGGGTCTGGTCATCGTCGGCAAGCAAGCCATTGATGATGACAGCAACCAGACGGGCCAGATGCTCTCTGCCCTGCTGGGCTGGAGCCAGGCAACCTTCGCCTCCAAACTGGAGATCAATGATGGCACGGCCTCGGTGACCCGCGAAGTGGATGGCGGTTTGCAGACCATTTCGGTGAAGCTGCCCACCATCGTCACCACGGACCTTCGCCTCAACGAGCCACGTTACGCCTCCTTGCCCAACATCATGAAGGCCAAGAAAAAGCCGCTGGACAAAAAGACACCGGCTGATTTTGGTGTGGACACAAAACCGCGCCTCACCGTGCTGAAAACCGAAGAACCAGGCGGCCGCAAGGCAGGCATCAAGGTTGCTTCCGTGGCTGAGCTGGTCGAGAAGCTGAAAACTGAAGCTGGCGTGCTTTAAGAACGGATCGGGAGATACAATTATGGCCATTCTTCTTCTGGCAGAACATGATAATGTCAGCGTTTCCGAACAAACCGCCAAGACAGTGACGGCAGCCGCCCAGATTGGTGGTGATGTGCATGTGCTGGTGGCAGGCGCAAACGCCCAAGCTGCTGCCGATGCCACAGCCAAACTGTCCGGCGTTGCCAAGGTGCTGCTGGCAGACAGCGCCGATCTTGCCAACAATCTGGCAGAGCCTCTGGCCGCGTTGATTGTCTCGCTGGCACCGGCTTACGATGTTATTATCGCCCCCGCCACCTCGACCGGCAAAAATGTCTTGCCGCGCGTGGCAGCTCTTCTGGATGTGATGCAGATTTCGGAAATCATCGAAGTTGTCTCCGCTGACACCTTCAAGCGTCCGATCTATGCTGGCAATGCCATCCAAACGGTCCAGTCCACGGATGCCAAGAAAGTCATCACCGTGCGGACCGCCTCCTTCGCCGCCGCCAGTGAAGGTGGTTCGGCGAGCGTTGAAGCCATTGCTGCGGCGGCCAATCCGGGCCTGTCCAGCTTTGTGTCGGATGCTCTTTCCGCGTCTGAGCGTCCGGAACTGACCTCGGCCAAGATCATCATTTCCGGTGGTCGCGCCCTTGGTTCCTCGGACAAGTTCAAGGAAGTCATCCTGCCGGTTGCCGACAAGCTCGGTGCTGCCGTGGGTGCATCCCGTGCTGCTGTTGATGCAGGCTACGCCCCCAACGACTGGCAGGTTGGCCAGACCGGCAAAGTGGTTGCGCCGCAGCTCTACATCGCCTGCGG
>CAJYRE010000157.1 GCA_913776675.1 Rhizobiaceae bacterium | reverse complement strand
TGGCGCAGCACCAACCCGGCCAGCATTTCATTGTTGCGCATGCCGCTGAAGCTGCTGTTTACCTCGGCAGCCCAGCGCCATCATAGCGCCTATACCCGCTGGCTGATTTCAAAAATGGATGGCGTGGTGGCCACAAGCGGCAAATCCGGTTCCTATCTCAAAGTCCCGCATACCGTTATCCGCCACGGCATTGACCTGGTGCGGTTTCACCCGCCAACCGGTGCCGATGACACCATCGCTGCCACGGGCTTGCCGGGACGTTATCTTGTCGGTTGCTTTGGCCGGGTGCGGCATCAAAAAGGTACCGATCTGTTTGTCCGCGCCATGATTGCGCTTCTGCCGCAACATCCGGAATGGACGGCCGTGGTGTCTGGTCGCGTCACCGCCGAACACACAGGCTTTGCCGACAAACTCAAGGCCGATGTTGCCGCAGCAGGTCTGTCGGAACGAATCGTGTTTCTGGGTGAAGTCGATGACATCAAACCGTGGTATCGTCGCCTCACCCTCTATGTTGCGCCATCGCGCAACGAAGGCTTTGGCCTGACTCCGCTGGAGGCGATGGCATCGCAAACCGCCGTTGTCGCCTCCGATGCTGGCGCTTACGCCGAATTGATTGCAGAAGGCCAGACCGGCTCTGTGGTCCCGGCAGGCGATTATGAAGCCCTGCACAATGCCATAGCGCCCTATCTGGCAGATAGTCAGCTTGCTCTTCGCCATGGCGAAGCAGGCTTGCGGCATGTGCGCGAAAACTTTGCCCTGACTGGCGAAGCCGAGGCGCTGGAAGCGCAATATAGCCGTCTGCTGGACACACCTGCTATTGTGGGCAGGCCGTAATGCGTGTGCTGATCATCAATCTCGATCGCTCCACCGAGCGGCTGGCCCTTCAGCAAGCCCAAATGGCCGCCCTTGGCATGAAATTCAGCCGTTTTGCCGCCATTGATGCATCGACTTTGACCGATGAGGGCAGCGAAGCCTATTGGAACCGCTGGGAACGCCCCATGCGCCGATCAGAGCGGGCCTGCTTTCTCAGCCATCGTGCAGTGTGGCAGCAGGTGGCCGCAGGCACAGAACCCGTGCTGGTGCTGGAGGACGATGCCGTGTTGTCCGACAAGGTCCCTGCCCTGTTGGCGCAGCTCCACCATCGCCACGACATGGACCATCTGACATTGGAAACGCGCGGCAGGAGAAAACTGCTGCGGAAAAAAGCCGACACGGCTCTGCCGATCCGCAGGCTTTATCTCGATCGCTCAGGGGCCGCCGCCTATGTGCTATGGCCCAAGGGTGCGCAAAAGCTGCTGCACCGCACCCGCAACAAGGCGGCCATTGCGGATGCTGCGATCTGCGCAACCTATCACCTTCGCTCGTTTCAGGCCGATCCAGCGCTGGCGGTACAACTGGATTTTTGTCAGCACTATAA
Source organism: Rhizobiaceae bacterium (assembly GCA_913776675.1). Lineage (GTDB taxonomy): Bacteria > Pseudomonadota > Alphaproteobacteria > Rhizobiales > Rhizobiaceae > Allorhizobium. The sequence continues at coordinate 4,483 of CAJYRE010000157.1, read as the reverse complement.
CCTGCCCATGCCCGTGCATACGCAGTCTTCCATTTCAGATCATCGGAAAAAATCCAGCCTTGCCTTTTTGGTGCGGCGTGTTCATGCGCAGATCGTGCAAGGCCTGCGCCAACTCAACCATCTTGCCAATGGCAAGCATCTGCACATCAGTGTCGTGCATCAGGATTTTGCCTATCTGAACCATCTGGATTTTTCATCCACCCCTGCTGGCGATAACGACACTCTGGACCCGGTCGCCTTGGCATAATCCGGTCGCAGCCAAGGTCAGATCTCTAAAAAGCCGAGATGCTTGATCTGGCGGATGGTCAGCATGGTGCGCACCGTATCCACATGTTCGTTGCTGGTCAGGGTTTCAATAACGAAATCCTGAAAAATGGTCAGATTTTCTGCCACGCATTGCAGCAGAAAATCACTCTCACCATTTACCATCCATGCTTGCCGCACCAGAGGCCATTGATTGGTGGCGGCGGCGAAGGCCTTAAGATTGGCTTCTGACTGATGCTTCAGCCCGACCATGCAAAAGGCCACCAGATCAAAACCCAGCTTGGGACCGTTTAAGAGCGCATGGTAGCCCTGGATGATACCGCCCTCTTCCAGCTTACGCACCCGGCGCAGACAGGGCGGCGCGGAAATGCCGACACGTTCCGACAGCTCCACATTGGTCATGCGGCCATCGCGTTGCAGCTCTTTGAGAATTTTTATGTCGATAGCATCCAGTTCAGCACGAAACACCAGCGATGACCCTTTTATCATGACAGAGCAAAGGTTATGACGCCGACAGCGTTTCCACGCAAGAATATGTCATGAGCGCGCATAAAAATTGCGGTGGATTGAATTGCCTTGTTATTAACGCAAGGCTGCCCTTGATAAAATGCATAGAGCCTTCATAAATAAACGGAGAAAAGGCGAGGCAGGCATCCTATATGCCAAGTCGAAAACGTCCCTCGCCACTGAAAGGAACTGACATGTCCGCCCGCCATACCAAAGTGCTGATCATTGGCTCCGGCCCTGCCGGCTATACCGCCGCCATCTATGCCGCGCGCGCCATGCTGAAGCCCGTGCTGATTGCTGGCATGGAACAGGGTGGCCAGTTGATGATCACCACCGATGTTGAAAACTACCCCGGCTTTGGTGATCCCATTCAAGGCCCATGGTTGATGGAGCAGATGCTCAAGCAGGCCACCCATGTCGGCACCGAGATTGTCAATGATGTGGTGACCAATGTCGATGTGTCGCATCGTCCCTTCACCATCAGCACCGATAGCGGCACCACTTGGACGGCTGACACGCTGATTATCTGCACCGGTGCCAAGGCCAAGTGGCTGGGCATTGAAAGCGAGCAGCATTTTCAGGGCTTTGGCGTCTCGGCCTGCGCCACCTGCGATGGCTTTTTCTATCGCAACAAGGATGTGATCGTGGTCGGCGGCGGCAATTCGGCGGTGGAAGAGGCGCTGTATCTGTCGCATATCGCCAAGACTGTCACGGTCGTGCATCGCCGCGACAGCTTCCGTTCGGAAAAAATCCTGCAAGAGCGCTTGTTTGCCAAAGAAAATGTCAAGGTCGTGTGGAATTCGGTGGTGGATGAAGTCACCGGCACACCAGCCAAGCCACCGATGCCGCCATCAGTCACGGGCGTGAAGCTGAAAAACATTCAGACCAATGAAGTCACAGAGATGCCGATTGACGGCGTGTTTGTGGCCATTGGCCATGCGCCTGCCGTGGAACTGTTCAAGGGCAAGCTGAAACTCAAACCAAACGGCTATCTGTGGACCGCTCCCGATTCGACCGCCACCGATGTGCCCGGCGTGTTTGCCGCAGGCGATGTGACCGACGATGTCTATCGTCAGGCCATCACCGCCGCAGGCATGGGCTGCATGGCCGCTTTGGAAGCGGAACGTTATCTGGCCGTGGCAGACGCCCCGGCCCAAGCTGCGGAGTAAGGCCATGATGCGAGGGGGCAGCAATATACCGCTGGATTGGGACAAGCTGCGGATTTTCCATGCCGCAGCCGAAGCAGGGTCTTTTACCCATGCGGCGGACAAGCTGCACCTTTCGCAATCGGCCATCAGCCGTCAGGTGAGCGCGCTGGAGCAGGATGTGGGGGTGAAGCTGTTTCACCGCCACGCCCGTGGTCTGATTCTCACCGAACAAGGCGAGTTGCTCTATCGCACCGCCCATGATGTGCTGCTGAAGCTGGAAACAGTGAAAATGCAGCTGACAGAGACCACCGACAAGCCCAGCGGCAAGTTGCGCGTCACCACCACCGTGGGTCTTGGCCAAGGCTGGTTGACCGACAAGGTGCAGGAATTCCTGCAACTCTATCCCGATATGCAGATTCAGCTGATTCTCGACAATGAGGAGCTGGATGTGAACATGCGTCAGGCCGATTGCGCCATTCGCCTGCGTCAGCCGCAGCAATCAGACTTGATTCAGCGCAAACTGTTTACGGTGCATATGCATGTTTATGCGGCACCATCCTACATCAACCGCTATGGCGAGCCGCAAACCATTGAAGATCTGGACAATCACCGGATCATTTCGTTCGGTGAGCCTGCGCCCAATTATCTGCTGGATGTGAACTGGCTTGAAGTGGCGGGGCGCTCCTCGGACAATCGCCGCATTCCGCATCTGCAAATCAACAGCCAAACATCCATCAAGCGGGCATGCCTGTTGGGAATCGGTGTGGCCTGTATGCCGGATTACATCGTCGGACGCGATCCGGGCCTCATTCAATTGCCCATCAATGCCGATGTGCCGTCTTTCGACACCTATTTCTGCTATCCCGATGAGATGAAAAACGCCGCGAAGCTAAAAGTTTTTCGTGATTTCATTGTCGCAAAGGCCCGGAACTGGAGCTTTTAACGTCGGATTTTCGACATGCATGAATTTGTCAACCTCCCTGAAAATAAGGGATTTTGATCAAGACATACATTGTTGAACAATGATCCGTTTGCGACGTGTGCAGTAGACTTGCGACACCTGCATGCCTCCCATGCACAAAAATGCATTGCTTGCTGCACAAAAAACCATCATACAGCACACAGCTGATGCACACGGTGGCTTCCTCCCAGTTCCACCGCACCAGCTGTTCCCCTCTGGAGGTTTAATTAACCTTCACACTTTAAGGGCCCTGGAGCAATCCGGCGGCCCCTTTTTTTTGGCCCAGCATCCCCATTGATCCGCTTGCCATGCATTTTCTTCATGGTTGAACATTGAAATGTCATAGATCATCACCATATTGATAAAAGCTGAGACCGCAAGGCAGCTTTTATGGCTTGCAACGTCAGCCGTTCCCCTCTGGAGAATGTAATCTCCATATCTTAGCACCCGGCAACGGGTGCTTTTTTTTGCCATCCGTTTTGAAAAAATATCGGCTCAGACTTGATATCGGATTCTAACGATCCATATATCGGCCATGGACGATATACACACACCCACGCAGGATAATCTGGACGAAGCGCTCCAGGCGCTGTCGAGTCCTGTGCGACTGTCCATGCTGCAATGGCTGAAAGAGCCGGAAAAGCACTTCAGCGATCAGGCGCATCCACTGGATATGGGCATCTGCGCCCGCCAGTTCGAGCGGTGCGGCCTGTCGCAATCCACTGTTTCCGCCCACCTTGCCAGCCTGCAAAAGGCGGGCCTCATTACCTCCCGAAAAATCGGGCAATGGATCTTCTACAAACGGGATGAAGAAGCCATTGCCCGATTTATTGATCACCTGACAAGCCGCCTCTAGCGCGGCGTTGAAGCCACTCTGAAAGGACTATTTCGATGGCCACTCTGTTTGACCCGATCCAAATCGGCGATATTTTTGCTGCCAACCGCATTGCCATGGCACCACTGACCCGTAATCGCGCGCCGAATGCCGTGCCGCGCGACATCACCGCCACCTATTATCGCCAGCGGGCGACGGCTGGCCTGTTGATCACCGAAGCAACGGCGATTTCTCATCAAGGTCAGGGCTATGCCGATGTACCCGGCCTTTACACGCCTGAAGCCATTGAGGGCTGGAAAGCCGTGACCAAGGCCGTGCATGAAGCAGGCGGCAAGATTGTCACCCAGCTCTGGCATGTGGGTCGCATTTCGCACACCAGCCTTCAGCCGAATGGCGGCAAGCCGGTGGCTCCTTCAGCGATCACGGCAAAATCGAAAACCTATATTATCGATGCCGATGGCTCAGGCACGTTTGTGGATACATCCGAGCCACGCGCTCTGGAGCTTTCAGAAATTCCGGGCCTGATCGAAGATTATCGCAAGGCCGCCCGCGCCGCCATTGATGCCGGTTTTGATGGCGTGGAAATTCACGCAGCCAACGGCTATCTGCTGGAACAGTTCATGCGCTCGAACAGCAACCACCGCACCGATGCTTATGGCGGCTCCATTGAAAACCGTATCCGTCTGACGCTGGAAGTGGTGCAGGCCGTGACCCGTGAAATCGGTAGCGGCCGCACCGGCATTCGCCTGTCGCCCGTTACACCGGCCA
>CAJYRE010000156.1 GCA_913776675.1 Rhizobiaceae bacterium | reverse complement strand
CGGGTTGGCGGGCGCGATGGTCGAGGTCACGGTGCGATCGAGAAAATCACGGTCGTGGCTGACCAGAATGACCGTGCCGGAATAGCCTGAAACAATTTCCTGCAACAGATCGAGTGTCTCAATGTCGAGGTCGTTGGTGGGCTCGTCGAGAATCAGCAGGTTGGAGGGCTTGGCCATGATCCGGGCCAGCATCAGGCGGGCACGCTCACCACCGGAAAGATTCTTGATCGGGGTGCGCGCCTGTTCCGGCTGGAACAGAAAATCCTTCATATAGCCGGTCACATGCTTTTGCTCGCCATTGACCAGCAGATTCTCGCCGCGCCCATCGGTGAGGTAATGGGCCAGCGTATCTTCAAGGTTCAGATCTTCACGCTTCTGATCCAGCGTGGCAATTTCCAGATTGGTGCCCAGCTTGATTGTGCCCTCATCGGGTGCCAGTTGGCCGGTGAGCATTTTCAAAAGCGTGGTTTTGCCCGCACCGTTCGGCCCCACCAGACCGATGCAATCGCCACGATGCACCCGGATGGAGAAGGGTGCCACAATGCTGCGATCGCCGTAGTTTTTGGTGATCCGCATCGCCTCAATCACCAGCTTGCCGCTTTCCTTGCCCTCAGTAACGCTGGCCTGAATGGTGCCCTGCGGCCCCTTATGGCCGCGATAATCGGCGCGCAAGGCCTGCAAATTGCCCAGGCGGCGCATGTTGCGCTTGCGCCGTGCCGTCACGCCATAGCGGAGCCAATGTTCTTCACGCTCAATGGCCTTGCCAAGCTTGTGCTGCTCAATCTCTTCTTCTTCCAGCACCTTGTCGCGCCATTCCTCGAAAAAGGCAAAGCCCTTGGCCAGACGCCGCGCCAGGCCCCGATCCAGCCAGACAGTGGCGGTGGAGCATTTTTCCAGAAAACGCCGGTCGTGCGAGATCAGCACAAGGGCGCTGCGGGTTTTGCGCAGCTCATCTTCCAGCCATTCGATGGTGGGCAGATCGAGATGGTTGGTCGGCTCATCGAGCATCAGGATGTCGGGTTCTGGTGCCAGCACCCGCGCAAGCGCCGCACGGCGCGCTTCTCCACCTGACAGGCTCTTCGGGTCTTCCTGACCGGTGAGGCCCAGATGTTCCAGCAGATAGGTGACGCGATAAGGATCATCCCCCGGCCCAAGCCCGGCTTCCGCATAGGCCTGCACGGTGGCATAACCGCTAAAATCGGGTGCCTGTTCCAGATAGCGGATGGTGGCCGATGGATGACGAAACACCTCGCCCGATTGCGCTTCCACAAGGCCAGCAGCAATTTTCATCAGTGTCGATTTGCCCGAACCATTGCGGCCGACAAGGCAGATGCGATCGCCCGGCTCCACTTGCAGGCTGGCCCCGTTGAGCAGCGGCGTGCCGCCAAAAGAGAGGAAAATATCGTCAAGCTTGAGGATCGGCGGTGCCAAGGGTTACGCTCCGGTCATATCATAGGGGCGGGCGAGGAGAACGGCGTCACCGCTGTCGAGCGACAGGGTCACGGGCCCCTCGGCCACATTGGAAATGGTGCGCGACGAGCCAAACGCCAGGGAAAAACCTTGAAGCGGATAGCGCGCGCCGGTGATGGAAAGGCCATTCAGCGCCGAAAAGCCCAAAATGGAAAACAGCGATCCTTTGGGCAGATCAAAGGTCTGCGCCTTACCGGGCAAAAGCGGCCATGCCTCTTCCACACCTGAGGTCAGATGCACGCCCAGACCCTGTTTGGCCAGCGCCACTGACAACAGCAAATGCATCAGGGCATGGTCAGAGCGCTCGCCACCCAAAGCGCCCGCCAGAATCAAATGCTGCGCACCGCGATTGCAGGCCTCTTCAATGGCAATTTCACCATCGGTCAGATTCTTTTGCGCAGGATAGGGTTGGCGCGGCACATCAGGAAACGCATCCACAGCCAGATCGCTGGAACTATCAAAATCGCCCACCCACAGTTCCGGCAGTAAACCAAGCGGCGCTGCGTGGCGCATGCCGCCATCGGCGGCAATGGCGCGGCTGCCCATTACGGCGTGTTTGAGCCGTTCTGTCGCTTGCAAGGCTCCGCCAAGCAGGATGGTGAAGGTGGTTTGGATCATGGCTCTGCCCATATCCTAGTTGGGCAAAAAGCAAAAGGCGTTCCAGAGCATGGAACGCCTGTTTGGTCATCGAAGTTTGATCAGCGGCTGGCCGAGCCAGCAAAAACTTTCTTCTTCGGCGCAGGCAGAAGGCCCTCGCGCTGAAGTTTCTTGCGCTCCAGCTTGCGGCTCCGACGAACAGCTTCAGCCTTTTCGCGCGTCTTTTTTTCCGATGGCTTTTCAAAAGCCGAACGGGCCTTCATTTCACGGAACAGGCCTTCACGCTGCATCTTCTTTTTCAAGACGCGCAGCGCCTGCTCAACATTGTTATCTCTCACTAAAACCTGCACAGTTTCTCCTTTGGTTGCTGCAACAATGGGTGGTTAGGATGTCTTGCCGCCCTTGGAAGGGCTGGCATTCTTCATTTGCGCGGCAAAGGGCGATGCAGCCACAGGCGCACCTTTCTCCTTGTCCTTCTTTGGTTTTCTGACTTCCTTGTTCGAACGCTGCTGACCTTTAGCCATGGACTTTTCCTTTGCTCTCAGTGTTGTTACGCGACCAGAAAATCACGTGGGATCAATATCATCTTCACGAACAGAAGGGACGAAGGGTTTCACAGATCAAACCGAACAGAATATCGCTTTAATCCTTGCAATTCCGGACAACGCACATGAATACATCCTCCTGACATCAGATTCGACTTCAGCATGGTGCAGTTGCAGTCAAACGGCGCGAAACGATACGACCGGGTATACATCACGATTATCGTGCCCCCGAAGAGGACAGAATCGATCAATGGCAGCGAACAAAAGACTTTTTTAAATCCCGGGCCAACACACTTTCTGCCGGAAAAGGCGGCCCCATCTGGATTCAAGAACAGAATGTAGCTTTAGACTCGCAGATTTACGGGATTTTACAAGCTTTATTTGTGATTGAAATTTTAACCCTGCATTCAAACGAGAGACGGCTCGCAGAATGCGCCAATGGTTTTTCATTGATTCGCAACATCTGTGAGCGTATGAAGCACATTCAATCGTGGTGATTTGGCCGGCCGGCTTGCAGCCACGTTAAATAAGTTGCTAAAGGGCCGAGGTGAGTTGCCCAAACTTTCCGAGGCCGTTGGCAATGGCAATGCCGCCGGTGTTTTTGTTGAAGCGGTGAAAATCCGTGGTGACAGGAAAGTGGGAACCATGCCAATCAAGATACCCGATACGCTTCCAGCCTTTGAAACCCTCGTGAAAGAGGGTGTGCGCGTTATGGCGGAAACGGCGGCGATCCGACAGGATATACGCCCGTTGCAGATTGGGCTGCTCAATCTCATGCCCAACAAGATCAAGACCGAGGTGCAATTTGCCCGGTTGATCGGGGCATCGCCCTTGCAGGTCGAGTTGACGCTGGTGCGGATTGGTGGCCACAAGGCCAAAAACACCTCGGAAGAGCATCTCGTATCCTTCTACAACACTTGGGAAGAGATCAAAGACCGCAAGTTTGACGGTTTCATCATCACAGGTGCGCCGGTTGAGACGCTGGCCTATGAAGATGTCACCTATTGGGATGAGTTCTGCAAGATTCTGGATTGGACAACCACCAACGTCCATTCCACCATGAATGTCTGCTGGGGGGCGATGGCCGCCATCTACCACTTCCATAAGGTGCCGAAGCATCCGCTGAAGGAAAAGGCTTTTGGCGTCTATCGCCACCGTAATCTGGCTCCCTCTTCCATTTATCTGAACGGGTTTTCCGACGATTTTCAGGTGCCAGTTTCGCGCTGGACGGAAGTGCGCCGCAAGGACATCGAAACCGTGCCGGGACTCAATATTCTGATGGAATCCGACGAGATGGGCGTGTGCCTTGTGCAGGAATCCGAGGGCAATCGCCTCTACATGTTCAATCATGTGGAATATGATTCGACCTCGCTGGCCGATGAATATTTCCGGGATGTGAATGCGGGCATTCCCATCCGTGTGCCGCATGATTACTTTCCGCACAATGATGATACGTTGACACCGCAGAATCGCTGGCGCAGCCATGCGCATCTGCTGTTTGGCAACTGGATCAACGAAATCTACCAGACCACTCCCTATGATGTGGATCAGATCGGCAAGAAAGGTTGATATTATGGCCGCTGCAATGACCGAGATTGAAATCAGACCTCTGGCCCGGAGCGATGATCATGAATGGCGCAGGCTTTGGCAAGCCTATCTCACCTTTTATGAAACGGAACTACCGGAGGAGGTCTATGCCACGACCTTCGCACGGCTGACGAGCGACGACCCTTCAGAGTATCGGGGCCTTCTGGCACTGGTGGATGGCAAACCGGTCGGGCTGGCCCATTATCTATTTCACCGCTCCTGCTGGTATGTGGAGAATGTCTGCTATCTTCAGGATCTGTTTGCCGACGCAGACGCACGCGGCAAGGGCATTGGCCGCGCCCTGATTGAAGCCGTGCATGCAAAAGCAAAAGAGGCCAATGCGGGCAAGCTCTACTGGATGACCCAAGAGTTCAATGCCACCGCCCGGCAGCTTTATGATCGGCTGGCCACCAAAACGCCGTTCATCATCTATCAAAAACCAATGTAAGCAATTGTTTGAACAGTGGGGGAGAATGCATGCAACGCATGAATTTCGGTGTCACCGCCAAGGGCGAAACCGTTGAGAGAGTTACCATCCATGGCGGAGGACTGACCGCAAACATTCTGACCTGGGGTGCGGTCATTCAAGACCTGCGGCTTGAGGGCTATGCGGCCCCGCTGGTTTTGGGCTTTGAAAACTTCGATGATTACGCCATCCGCTCCCCCTATTTCGGCGCAACACCCGGCCGTTGCGCCAACCGGATCGCCAACGGGCGGTTTGAACTGGATGGCCAAGCCTTTCAGTTGGAGTGCAACGAACGTGGCCTGACCCATCTGCATGGCGGCAGCGACGGCATGGGCAAAAGCAACTGGTCGATTGTCGAGCTGGACAATGACCGCGTTGTGCTGGAAATCTGCGATCCTGATGGACGCGCCGGTTATCCTGGCAATGTCACCACCCGCACCACCTATCATTTGCAGGAGAGCGGCACCCTTTCCGTTGTCTATGAAAGCACGACGGATGCCCCCACGCCGGTCAATGTCTGCCAGCACTCCTATTTCAATCTCGACGACTCACCCGATATTCTGGATCATGAGTTAATGATTGCAGCCGACCACTATCTTCCTGTCGATGACAAGCTGATTCCGCTGGGCAAACCAGAATCAGTCACCAACACGCCGTTTGATTTCCGGACCATGGGCAGCATTCGCCGTCAGGATACCAATGACGCTCAAGTGCCCTTCGACCATAATTTCTGCCTCTCCTCTGAGCGCGTTGCCAAGCGCAGTGTGGCGCTGGCCCGCAGCGTGAAATCGGGCATCACCATGGAAGTGCGCACCACCGAGCCGGGTGTGCAATTTTATGCCGGGGTCTATTTGAATGTGCCCGTGCCCGGCCTTGAAGGCCGAAAATATGGTGCTTTTTCAGGCTTTTGCCTTGAAACGCAGGTGTGGCCCGATGCCATCAACCAATCCGGCTTTCCAAATGCGGTGCTGCGGCCCGGCGAGGTGTTACGACAGGAAACCGATTACCTGTTTTCGAAAGAGTAAGAAGAGATTTGCAAAAAGGTCAGCCTCTTTGGGGCTGATCTTGAAACGCAGTTGCCAAACAATACAGCGCTGCGCCGAGGCAATATTTCATTTCAACGTTTTGGAAAAATTGGAGCGGGTGAAGCGATTCGAACGCTCGACCCCAACCTTGGCAAGGTTGTGCTCTACCCCTGAGCTACACCCGCTCATCATCCATCGGTCCGGGGTAGTTGGCTGAACCGTGGGCCGCTGCTGTGTGGCGACGGGTGCTATATGGCCCAAACTATTTTGGAATGCAATAGGAAAAATAAGGATTTTTTCGCGCTTTTTTCCAAAGCGAACACAGCAAAACGCAACATCAATCAGCGACAAGACCGCATGCACACATAGATTTAACAGAGAGAATTTTGAGAGACTTGGAGCGGGTGAAGCGATTCGAACGCTCGACCCCAACCTTGGCAAGGTTGTGCTCTACCCCTGAGCTACACCCGCTCATTATCCACCGGTCCGGGGTAGTTCGCTGAACCGTGGGTCACCGCTTGCGGCGACGGGTGCTATATCGCCCAACTGCTTTTAGAATGCAACAGGGAAATGACAGTTTGATTGGAAATTTCACCGAGTTTCAAAGAAGCCTTTGTCTTCAAAAAGAAATTTAAGATTATTTTGAATTGCGAATGACCGGCAGGAGGCGTAAAACGCGGACAAATGGCCGGATAAACCGGCTCATCATAACAGAATACAGGACACCGATGACCGACATTGCCCCGAAAACCGCTGCGGATCTGTTTGCCTTTCTCGACAGCCTTGGCATTCAACACAGCACCAAGAGCCATCCACCGGTGTTTACCGTGGCGGAATCGGTGTCGCTGCGCGATGAAATTCCCGGTGGCCACACCAAGAACCTGTTCGTCAAGGACAAGAAGGACCAATTCTTTCTGCTGACGGTTGAAGAACATGCCAGCGTGGATTTGAAAACCATTCACACCATCATTGGTGCCGCCAGCAAGGTGTCGTTTGGCAAGCCGGAAAAGCTGATGGAATATCTGGGGGTTGTGCCCGGTTCCGTCACGGCATTCGGTGCCATCAACGATGTCGGGCATAACGTGACCTTTGTGCTGGATGAAAGCTTGATGCAGGAAGACATCATCAATTGTCATCCGCTATCCAATGACGCCACAACCTCGATTGGCCGCGATGATCTGTTGCGCTTTATGGAAGCAACCGGACATAAGCCGCTTGTCTTGAAACTTGCGTCCTGACATACGATTTAAGCAACAAAAGCGATTTAATCCATAAAATGCCCGTCCAGGGCGCAGCATACACGGCGGGAGACGATCATGAGCAATACCGGCAATCCTTACGGCGGATCCTACGGCGGGCAGATGACGGCGCAGGCGCAATTTGGCGCGACTGCTCCGGCGGCAAAAGCGGCACCGGGCAGCTATATCAAGGACACCACCACCCAAAGCTTTGCCAAGGACGTGCTGGAAGAATCCCGCAACCAGCCGGTTCTGGTGGATTTCTGGGCTCCATGGTGCGGTCCGTGCCGTCAATTGACCCCGGTGATTGAAAAGGTCGTCAATGCCGCGGGCGGCAAGGTCAAGCTGGTCAAGATGAACATCGATGAGCATCCCGCCGTGGCGGGCCAGCTTGGCATTCAGTCCATTCCCGCCGTCGTTGCCTTTGTCAATGGCCGCCCGGCCGATGGCTTCATGGGGGCCTTGCCCGAAAGCCAGGTGCAGGCGTTTATTGACAAGCTTGGCGGACCCGATGCGGGTGCCGATCAGGCTGCCGAGATTGCCAGCGTTCTGGAAGAGGCCAAAACCCTGTTCGATCAGGGCGATTTTGATGGCGCAGCCCAGCTTTTCGCTGCCGTGATGCAGGCCGACCCGGAAAACCCCAAGGCTGTTGCAGGCATTGCCGATTGCATGCTCGCCCTCAATCAGCATGAGCGCGTGAGCCAGATTATCACCGACCTGCCGGAAGAGATGGCCAAGGCGGCCGAAATTCAGGCCGTTGTCAAAAAGCTGGAGCAGATTGAAGAGGCCCGCAAGCTGGGCGATCCGGTGGCGCTGGAACATCAGCTGGCCCTCAACCCGGATGATCATGCCGCCCGCATCAAACTGGCAAAAATTCGCAATGTCGAAGGCAAGCGCGAGGAAGCCGCCGACCATCTGCTGCTGATCATGAAAAAGGATCGCACCTTTGAAGATGATGGCGCGCGCCGTCAGTTGCTGGAATTGTTTGACGTCTGGGGTCCGAAAGACCCGGCCACCATTCACGCCCGCCGGAAACTGTCTTCGATTTTGTTCTCTTAAGGCAGATTTCCTGAAAGCGTGGGAATGCGAACTGCCCACCGCAATCAAAAATGATTGTTGTGGGCGGTGAACACATTCTGCAATCCTGATCTTGAGATTCGCTCTGGTTACACCAAATTAGAGATGATGACATAAGGATGCCCTTCATCATCCTGGCAGGAGATCGATAATGCAGGTTGGCAATGCGCGATATCTGACAGCGGACCATGTGCCGGAGACCGCTCCGGTCTTTCCGCTTGCGGGTGCTTTATTGTTGCCGGGCGGACAGCTTCCGCTCAATATTTTCGAACCCCGCTATCTGGAAATGTTTGATCATGCCTTGCGCAGCAATCGACTGATCGGCATGGTTCAGCCCGCCTTGAACGAACCTTTTGAAATTTCCCCCGGCATCACGGCCTTGGCACGTGTGGGCTGTCTTGGTCGTATAACCTCCTTTGCGGAAACAGGTGATGGACGCTACATTGCCTCTCTCAGCGGTGTGTGCCGTTTCCGGGTGATGGAAGAGGTTAAAACCAGCCATCCGTTCCGTTGTGTGCATATTTCGCCTTTCGTCAGCGATCTGACCGCAGGAGATGAAGAAAATACCGTTGATCGTGCGCGCTTGCTGAATGTGTTTCGGGCTTATCTCGATGCCAACAAGCTGGAAGCGGATTGGGACAGTGTGAAGCGCGCCAGCAATATGACGCTGGTCAATTCCCTCTCTATGATGTCGCCTTTTGGGCCGGCTGAAAAACAGGCTTTGCTGGAAGCACAAGATTTAAAAACCCGCGCAGAAACGCTGATTGCCATTACCGAAATCCATCTGGCCCGTGATTACGGTGATGCCGATACGGTGCTACAGTAACCGCGACTGGCAACGGAGGGCGTAACCATGGACCATCGCATGAATGCCGTTGATCCGAAAATGCTGGAACTGCTGGTTTGCCCGCTGACCAATGGACGCCTGACATGGGATCGGGAACGCAACGAACTGATCTCGGAAAAGGCCAAGCTCGCCTATCCGATCCGTGATGGCATTCCGATCATGCTGGATTCGGAAGCCCGTAAACTCGAAGATTGATGGAACGCCCAATTGCAGGCAGGATTTTTACAATCCATCTCCATCCGATCTTGAATTTTTCGACATCCTTCTCCACCTGAGGCCCGTCTGGTGATGCCAACGCTCGACTTAAAGCGCTGGCTGCTAAACCACTTTCAATATTCCATGCCCGCCGGGGCAGGTGAAGAGTGAGCCCAAGCCGCGAGGCGCGTGGTTTGCCTGATCTGCTCCAGCTTCTGAACATTTTGGGGAGACGAATTTACATGTCCACTGCCACCGCTGAAAAACCAGCAGAAGCCCATGTTTTCGAGGCCGATGTTGCCCGCCTTTTGCATATGATGGTGCATTCGGTCTATTCCGATAAGGACGTTTTTCTGCGCGAACTGGTATCCAATGCCGCCGATGCCTGCGAAAAACTGCGCTATGAAGCCATCTCCACCCCTTCGCTTCTGGCCGGTGATGCGGACACCCGCATTCTGCTGACGCTGGATGCCGACAACAATCAGTTGATCATCGAAGACAACGGCATTGGCATGAGCCGTGCGGAGCTGATTGAAGCACTCGGCACCATTGCCCGCTCCGGCACCCGCGCCTTCATGGAGCGCATTGAGGCCAGCAAGGCCTCCGAGGGTGCGCAACTGATTGGCCAGTTTGGCGTTGGCTTCTATTCCTCCTTCATGGTGGCCGAGCGGGTTGATGTCGCCTCGCGCAAGGCGGGCGAAGAGACCGCCTGGCTGTGGTCATCAGACGGCAAGGGCAGCTATTCTGTCAGCGAGCTTGATCCTGCGGATGCGCCAGCCCGCGGCACCCGCATCACCCTGCATCTGATGGAGGATGTCAAGGATTACACCCGCCGCACTAAAGTGGAGCGCATCGTCAAGCAGCAATCCGGCCATGTGCCCGTGCCGATCAAGATTGCCGATAAGGCCGGTGAAGAACCCAGCCAGCTCACCGATGGCACAGCCCTTTGGACCAAATCGAAGAGCGATGTCACCAAGGAAGAATACACCGACTTCTACCGTGGTGTGTCCGGTCAATATGACGATCCGGCCCTGACCGTGCATTTTCGCGCCGAAGGTCGGCATGAATATACCACGCTGGCGTTCGTTCCCAGCACCCAGCCGTTTGACCTGTTCGACCCCGACCGCAAGGGTCGCATGAAACTCTACGTCAAGCGCATTTTCATCACGGACGATGCCGAGCTTTTGCCGCGTTACCTGCGCTTTGTCCGGGGCCTGGTGGACACCGCCGATCTGCCGCTGAATGTGTCGCGTGAAATGATTCAGGAAAGCCCGATTCTGTCTGCCATCCGCAAGGGTGTGACCAATCGCGTGCTCAGCGCCATTGAAAAACAGGCAAAAGACGATGCGGAAGCCTACAAGACCTTCTGGAACAATTTTGGGATTGTGCTGAAAGAAGGTCTCTATGATGATTTCGAGCGCAAGAGCCAATTGCTGGGCCTTGCCCGTTTCCGCACCACCACATCCGGCGAAAACCACCGCTCGCTGGAAGACTATGTGAAGGATGCCAAGGAAGAGCAAAAGTCGATCTACTATCTGACCGGCAGCAGTCTGGAGCAATTGCAGGCCTCGCCACAGCTCGAAGGTTTCAAGGCCCGTGGCATTGAAGTGCTGTTGCTGTCTGATCCGGTGGATAGTTTCTGGGTGATGAATGCGCCGGAATTTGAAGGCAAGAGCTTCAAATCCGTCAGCCAGGGGGCTGCCGATCTGGCGCAATTTGCCAAGCCAGACAGCGCAGAGACTGAGAAAACACCGGAGGCCAAGGCAGAAATCGCCAGCTTTGTCACGCTTGCCAAAGAGCAATTGCGCGAAGAAGTCTCCGACGTTGTCGCCTCTGACCGCTTGACGGAAAGCGCCGTCTGCCTTGTGGCGTCGGAAAGCGGCTATGATCGCCAGCTGGAAAAGATTCTGGCCGGTGCAGGTCAGTTGCAAACCACGTCCAAGCCCGTGCTGGAAATCAACCCCGATCATGCGCTGATCAAGGCAATTTCTGCAAGCGGCAGCAACCCTGCCCTTCAGCAGGATGCTGTGCATCTGCTCTACGATCAGGCCCGTATTCTGGATGGCGACAAGCCCGCCGATCCACGCGCCTTTGCCGAGCGCATGGGGCGGCTATTTGAAAAGGCGCTGAAGGGTTAATAGAAAAGGCCCGGTTTGCTTCCACAAACCGGGCCTTTTCAATCGAACATAAAAATTATTCGCTGGCGTCAGCCGAGTCAGCATTGAGCTGACCGTATTTTTCTTCGCCAAGCTTGGAGAGCAGTTCAAGCTGGGTTTCGAGGAAGTCGATATGGCCTTCTTCGTCGATCATCAGTTGCTCAAACAGCTTCATGGAAACGTAATCGCCTGCCTGGTAACAGATGTCGCGGGATTCCTTGTAAGCGGTGCGGGCTTCATATTCGCCAGCCAGATCGGCTTCCAGCACTTCCTTCACAGTCTGACCAATGCGCAAGGGAGCAAGGGTCTGAAGGTTCGGATGGCCTTCGAGGAAGATGATGCGCTCAACCAGCTTGTCAGCGTGCTGCATTTCTTCGATCGATTCGGCGCGTTCCTTCTTGGCCAGCTTGGTGTAGCCCCAGTCTTCCAACAGGCGGAAATGCAGCCAGTACTGGTTGACGGCACCCAGTTCCAGAAACAGTGCCTGGTTCAAACGTTCAATAACTTTTGCATCGCCCTTCATCGGAGACTCCCTTATACGTGTTTTAATCTCATTGCCTCCCCGGCCACCATGGCGGCGAGGAAAACCTTTATATTTCAAATCGCTGCAACGATTGCAGACTCGAAAAGTTCCCTGTTTCACGGAAACACTGAACCGCTCCAACTCTTTCCTTTTACGCATTTCCGGACGGAAAACCGCTACGCACTTTTCTCAGATAAATGCTCTAGAGTCTGTCAGGTTCAGATTGAACCAGACAACCTCTAGATTCCCTTGTTTTCGTTTGTCTATTCGGGAAAACCGGGTTCCACTTTTCCCTGACAAACTCTAAACGGCGCGCCACGCTGCCTGAAACCATAAAAGCAGGATTGCCCGCGAAAGTCGAGTATCATTTTTAGAATGATTCCAAAGAATGCTGGAAACTCACAAACAAAAACCCCGGCTGAAACCGGGGCTGATCAACGAGTCGAAACCCACTCAAGCGGACCGTGTTACGCGGTTGCGACGCTCGATAATTTCGGTTTTCTGTTCTTCCTGAAAACGCTTCAAGCGTTCCATAAAGTCCACAACCTTATCGCCATCTGTTTGGCGCGCAGCATGATAGGCCTGCGTTGTCGAGACAATAATATCAACCACATTGGGGAAACAGCCGCAGCAACGACCGCGCTTTTCCATGGCGTGATAGACCTTGGCAGGAACAATCAACTGCCAACAGTCTTCATCCAGAAACGCCGTGATGGTATCACGGATTTCCTTCTCAGTGATGTAATTGCAGCTACAAACCAACATGTCGGCATGCCTATCAAACATGACATTTACTATCCTGATTTATGACAAAACAGGATAGCTTTTGTCAAGATAGAAATGCCTGTTTGGTTTGCGCATTTCCGGACGGAAAACCGCTGCACAGTTTTCCTGGAAATGCTCGGATCACGACCGATGGTAAGGATGCCCCGATAGAATCGTGACAGCCCGATAAAGCTGCTCGGCCAACAGGATACGCACCACCTGATGCGGCCAAGTCATTTTGCCTAAATTGAGAGTCAGATCAGCGCGATCACGCAAATCAGGATCAAGACCATCAGCCCCGCCAATGATCAGCACCATATCGCGGCGGCCACGGTCTTTATGGTCGCCAACAAAGGCGGCAAATTCTTCGCTGTTCCAGCTTTTGCCGCGCTCATCCAGAGCCACCACCAGCGCATTGTCTGGCAGCGCTTTTTCAATCTGCACGGCTTCTTCCCGCTTGCGGGTTGCAGCATTCGAGGCCCGGCTTTCCACAAGCTCGGTGACCCTTGAAAAATCAAGCCCGGAAGCCGGACCCGCCTTGGCAAAGCGGTCCAGATAGCGAGACACAAGATCTTTCTCAGGCCCGGCTTTCAACCGGCCAACTGCAACAATGCCTATGCGCATAGAAGTCCTCTCAGGTCACGGACGCGGCACCGGCAAGTTGCGGTGCCTTTCCATTCCCTTTCGACCTTTCGCAACGCTTTTACAAGCACCAAGGCTTCTATTAGAGTTTGTCAGGGAAAAGTGGAATCCGGTTTTCCCGAAAAGACAAACTCAAACAAAAGAATCGAGAGTCTGTCTGGTTCAATCTGAACCTGACAGACTCTAGTGCAAACGACCTTCGTCGATATCCGGTGCAGCCCACATCTTTTCGATGTTGTAGAATTCGCGGATTTCAGGACGAAAGACGTGGATGATAACATCTCCACTGTCGATCAGCACCCAATCACCAGCCTCAGCCCCTTCAACGCGGGGTGCGCCAAAGCCTTCCTGCTTCAGATCGGTGACAAGATGTTCGCAGATCGCCATGACATGACGGGAGGAGCGACCGGACACGACCACCATGTAGTCGCCCAGAGCTGATTTCCCAGCAATGTCGATGGAAACAATATCTTCTGCTTTTGAGTCCTCAAGACTTGCGAGGACCAGCTCAAGCGCACGGGCAGCGGCAGTGGTTTCACCACGTTCCGGGCGGCGGGGTGCAGCGACAGTGTCGCGCCCCTTGAAGTGTACTGTTGTCAGTGTTCGACCTTTCCCAAAGTAACAGCACGAAAAACGACTCAAAGCACCCATTGCGATGAGCCATGCTGATAAGGTGGCATTGAATAGTTAATCTTTCAAGACAGGCTTTTCACGAAGGGCTGTAGAACTCAGCGTTGAGCGCGGACCGTGAATGAATGTCCAGGCGGGTGCCTTCTTTTTCCACAGCACACCGGCATCTGACTCATCCACGCGGGCATAGCCAAAACTATGCGCCATCTTGGAGGACAGGTAGGACAATGTGGCCCCCGGCCGATCAATCACCGCAATGGGAAAGGTCGTGGCGATCTTGTCCCAATTCTGCCAATGGTGGAAGGATTTCAGATTATCCGCCCCCATCACCCAGATGAAATGCACATGCGGGTTCAGACGCTTCACATGCGCCAGCGTGTTGGCCGTATAGCTGCTGCCCAGTTCCTTCTCAAATGCAGTGATTTTAATGCGCGGGTCTTCGGCAATCTGCTCACACAGGGCCAGACGCTGCGCCAATGGAGCCAAACCGTTGTGGCTTTTCAGCGGATTTCCCGGCGTTACCATCCACCAGAGCTGATCCAGCCCCAGTCTGCGCAGGGCAATTTCGGCTACCAGCACATGGCCCTGATGCGGCGGATTGAACGATCCGCCGAACAGGCCAATGGCCATGCCGCGCTCGGTGTGCGGCATCCGCAAATAATGCGCGTCTATTCTCTGTTCTGACACGTCACGGCCGAATTTGTCCGGTGCCACGCACCCGGTATTTGAACGAGGTCAATTGCTCAACGCCCACCGGCCCGCGCGCATGCATCTTGCCGGTGGCAATGCCGATTTCGCCGCCCATGCCAAATTCACCACCATCGGCAAACTGGGTCGAGGCATTGTGCAGCACAATGGCCGAATCCACCTCATTGAAGAAGCGCTCCACCACCGCCGGATCTTCGGCAATCACCGCCTCGGTATGGTTGGATGAATAGTGGGCGATGTGGTTGATCGCGCCGCCAACCCCATCAACAATCGCCACCGAAATGATGGCATCAAGATATTCGGTGCGCCAATCCTCTTCATCCGCGGGTTTGAAAAACGGCAGGATTTTCAAAACTGTGGCTGATGCACGGACCTCACAGCCCGCTTCTGTCAGAGCTTCCAACAGAGGCTGCAAATGGGTACCAATGGCGGCACTGTCCACCAGCAGGGTTTCTGCCGAACCACAGATGCCGGTGCGGCGCATCTTGGCATTGACGACAATCTTCTTGGCCATCTCCAGATCGGCAGAGGCATCCACGTAAACGTGGCAAATCCCTTCCAGATGCGAGAAAACCGGCACCCGCGCTTCCGCCTGCACCCGCGCCACAAGGCTTTTGCCGCCGCGCGGCACAATCACATCCACCGTGCCACCAAGACCGGAGAGCAAAGCACCAACGGCGGCGCGATCTGTCACCGGCACCAACTGAATGGCTTTTTCGGGCAAGCCAGCCGCCTTCAATCCTTCGACCATGCAGGCGTGAATGGCTCTGGACGAATGAATCGAATCCGATCCGCCGCGCAAAATCACCGCATTGCCGGCTTTCAGGCACAAAGCGCCAGCATCCGCCGTCACATTGGGGCGGCTTTCATAAATCACGCCAATCACACCCAAAGGCGTGCGCACCCGCTCAATGTGCAATCCATTGGGACGATCCCATTCCGTAATCACTTCGCCAACCGGATCTTTCAAGCCCGCCACATCCCGCAGGCCACGAGCCATGGCGGCGATACGCTCATCATTCAACAACAAGCGATCCAGAAAAGACGCAGCAAGGCCCGCCTCTTGCCCGGCCTGCATGTCGAGGGCATTG
The DNA here is from genome assembly GCA_913776675.1 of Rhizobiaceae bacterium. Classification (GTDB taxonomy): domain Bacteria; phylum Pseudomonadota; class Alphaproteobacteria; order Rhizobiales; family Rhizobiaceae; genus Allorhizobium. Next base: position 9,136 of record CAJYRE010000156.1, on the reverse strand, counting down.
GCGGCCAGAATTGTAGCCTTGGAGGCGTCCAGCGCATCGGCCATGGCCAGCAGCGCCGTGTTTTTCTGTTCCGGTGAGGCCATGGCCAGAGGTCGCGCTGCTGCCTTGGCTTTTGCGCCGATGTCCTGCATCAGCGCATCAATACCATTGGCGTCAGTGACCTTCTCAAGCATCGACTTCATCCTTCTTCTCTGTTTTCTTGCCCGTCGCTTCCGTCATCACCAGATCATCCCGGTGAATCATCGCAGCGCGTCCTGCATAGCCCAGCAGCTCTTCAATTTCGATCGACTTATGGCCCGCAATACGCCGCGCCTCATCGGCATCATAACCTGCAAGACCACGGGCAATTTCGCGTCCCTCAAGCCCAACCACCGAAATCGTATCACCGCGATGGAATTGCCCACTCACCTCACGCACACCCGCAGGTAGCAGGCTTTTGCCAGCATGCAAAGCCCGTTCGGCCCCGGCATCGACTGTCAGCGTTCCCGCAGGCTGCAATTGCCCGGCAATCCATGTTTTGCGGGCCGTCACAGGCGTGGCAGACGGCGCAAACCACGAATGGGCCGCCCCCTCATCAATGCCTTTCAACGGGTTGAGCGGCTTGCCGGAGGTGATGATCATGGCGCAGCCAGCGCTGGTGGCAATTTTGCCCGCATCAATCTTGGTGCGCATACCGCCGCGCGAAAAGATCGATGCCGCCCCGCCCGCCATGGCCTCAATTTCCGGGGTAATCTCGGCAATCACCGGAAGCAGCTTGGCCTCAGGGTCGAGATGCGGCGGTGCCGTATACAACCCATCAATATCCGAGAGCAGGATCAGCAAATCGGCCCCGGTCATGGTCGCCACCCGCGCCGCCAGCCGATCATTATCGCCATAGCGGATTTCGGTGGTGGCCACCGTGTCATTCTCATTGATGATCGGCACCGCCCCCAGCTTCAAAAGCTGATTGATGGTGGCCCGCGCATTGAGATAGCGGCGGCGCTCTTCGGTATCGCCAAGGGTGAGCAAAATCTGACCGGCAACGATAGACGAGCGCGACAGGCTCTCAGACCAATGCCGCGCCAGCGCAATCTGCCCCACGGCAGCCGCGGCCTGACTTTCCTCAAGCTTCAAGGCACCCGGAGCCAAAGACAGCACCGTGCGCCCCAGCGCAATCGCACCCGACGACACCACCAGCACCTCAACGCCTTTGGCGCGAAGGGCGGCAATGTCATCACAGACCGCATCCAGCCATTGATGTTTCAGTCCCGCGCCGTGATCAACCAACAGGGCAGAACCGATCTTGATCACAATACGGCGATAGCCGGAAAGAGAAGCAAGCGGAGCGCTCATTCCTCATCCTCCTCAATCTCCTCTGCGATGTCTTCCTGCTTGTGGCGCATTTTCTTGGGACGATCGGAGATCATATTGTCTTCATAGCCACGGTTTTCGACAATCACATCGCGCAGCGCACGCAGCACGTCCGTCATGCCCTTGCCGGTGATGGCGGAAATCAGCATCGGCTTTTTGCCGCAAGCCTTTTGCAGGGCCTTGGCCTTTTTCTTCAGCTCATCCTCGTCCAGCACATCGATCTGCGACAGTGCCACAATTTCCGGCTTGTCTTCCAGACCGCCATCATAGGCTTCCAGCTCATAGCTGACGGTCTTATAGGCCTTGGCCACATCTTCTTCCTGAGCGGACACCAGATGCAGCAGCACACGAGTGCGCTCCACATGGCCCAAGAAGCGGTCGCCAATGCCAACACCTTCATGCGCCCCTTCAATCAAGCCCGGAATATCGGCCAGAATGAATTCGCGCTCATCCACCGTGGCAACACCCAGATTGGGGTGCAGCGTGGTGAAGGGATAATTGGCAATTTTCGGCCGCGCACGCGTGACAGATGCCAGGAAGGTCGATTTGCCCGCATTGGGAAGCCCCACCAAACCCGCATCGGCAATCAGCTTCAGCCGCAGCCAGACCGTCTTTTCCTCACCCGGCAGGCCGGGATTGGCCCAGTTGGGAGCCTGATTGGTGGAGGATTTGAAATGCGTATTGCCAAAGCCGCCATTGCCGCCCACGGCCAGGCGAAAACGCTGACCCTCGGTGACCATATCAACGATCAGCGTTTCGTTGTCTTCTTCAAAAATCTGGGTGCCCACTGGCACTTTCAGCGTCACGCTTTCGCCATTGGAGCCGGTGCGGTTGCGCCCCATGCCGTGCATACCAATGGATGCCTTGAAATGCTGCTGAAAGCGAAAATCGATCAGGGTGTTGAGACCGTTAACCGCCTCCACCCAGACATCGCCACCGCGGCCGCCATCGCCACCATCCGGTCCGCCAAACTCGATAAACTTCTCGCGGCGGAAGGACACAGCGCCTGCGCCCCCAGCTCCGGAAAAAATATAGACTTTCGCTTCGTCGAGAAACTTCATGTGTTTGCCATACTTCCTGTGTCAGGATACCTCGGGGCCGTGACCTGATCCGACGCAACAACCCGAAGGGCGCGTGTGATCGGGCGCTTCTGCCCATCAATGAAAGAACCGAATGAATCAGCCAGATCGGAAGATGACACTTCTCATCCAGACTGAACACCCATTACCTGCGGCCATCGTTATCGCCGCTTGACCCGGAGGTCAAAGAGTATCGTGCATTTCGTCAGTTACAATATTCAATATGGCGTCGGCTTGGATAGAAAATTCAACCCCGAGCGCATTGCCAGAAACCTTGATGGGGCCGACATCATCGCCCTTCAGGAAGTCACCCGCGGCTCGCCTGCCAATGGCGGGGCCGATCTGGTGGAGATTTTTGCCAATCATTTTCCTGAATACCATTATGTTTATGGCCCTGCCTGCGATCTGCACGCGTCCTCGGCCCTGATCAAAGGCCGCCGGGTGGATAAGCGGCATCAGATTGGCAATATGATTCTGTCGCGCTGGCCAATCTTGACCAATCGGCTGCTGCTGTTGCCCCGCACCCGCACCTTTGAAAAGCTCAACATCCAGCGCGGTGCCACCGAAGCGGTGATTGACACGCCCATTGGCCCATTGCGGGTTTATTCTGTGCATCTTGACCATGTTTCCCCCGATGAACGCATTGCCCAAATTCGCTTTTTGAAAGATCGTGTCACCCACTTTGCGACGGAAGGTGGAGCGCTGACCGGAGCGCATGAGCTGCACAACCTGCCGCAACCGCCTTTGCCAGACGATTACATTCTTTTGGGCGATTTCAACATGCAGCCGGAATCGCCGGAATATGTTGAAATGCTTGGCACAATTGATGCCTACTATGGCCGCACCGCCCGCCATGATGCGCCCATCGATGCGCTGGCGCGCTTGGGCCAACTCACGCCCGAAAGCTATAGTTGGGAAGAGACTGGTCACCCGGAAAAACGTCTGCATCTGGATTACGGCTTTCTCAGCGGCTCCCTCGCGCACCGCCTGAAGGCGGCACACGTGGATATTGATGCGGTTGGTTCAGACCATTTTCCGGTCTGGGTGGAATTGGTTTAATTCAGAGCATTTCACCATGTCTTTGTATCGTAAAAATGGCTCTAAAGCGTGTCGCAGTGAATAATATTCACTGCGACACGCTTTAGATTTCAGTCGAATTCATAATAATATTCTTTGTCACCGGATGAAAATCCGCGCGTCGTAATTAATTCTTCACAACAATTAAAATATGAAAACAACTGCTCACCTTCGAATCGGAGCTCGACTCTATAAAAACGCCTGAAAGGAGAAAATATACTGATATAACTTCCATCTATTATATCGATCCCACTCTTCTTTATCATGCAGCATCCCGGATTTTTTAATCTTAATTCGTCCAGTGAAAAATATTTATTTTCTGAATAAAAGGAGCGAAGATATCTTTCCCCTGATGGTCGATTTGGAATCCATTTTTGAAATGCAATATTAAGCAGATGCTCCTCGTTGACAAATTGAAACCGTGTAAGACAAAAGCCGAACGCTTCGGAAATCAGGAAAACAACAAGAAGAGCCGCACCGATTTTTTTGGCTTTTGAGATAAATCCTGAAATCACTTTGCACCTGCGCTTCGCCAACCTGTTTTCATTATCTTCATTTTCGTTCAGCGCCCTACAGATAAAAAATATTATAATGCCCACTCCTCACTAAAATCAGAGAATAAAACAAATACATATTCTATATTTTTTAAATCATGAACATATTTTCAAATGAAAATCGAGAGCAATACTTTGCCCTGTGGGTGGTTTAAATCCGCCCGCTTCCGATTGGCAGGGGCGACCAACAATAGCCGCCCTCTTCACTTTCAAAGAGACTTCACCCCTTGAAATCCCTCCTGCGTCAGCCGGGTTTCCAGATGCGGTGCCATGGCATTGCGTGCCAAACTGTAGAGATCGCCGCAGCGGGTGATGGTAAAACCCAGTTTCTGCTGGATTTTCAGCGACACAGCATTATCGGCAAACGCGCCGGAATGCAGCTCGGCCTCCGGCATGCGACGGAAGAACCGATCTGTCACGGCAAAGGCTGCCTCACTCATCAGCCCCCGCCCCCAATAGAAGCGGTTGAGCCAATAGCCCATGTGCCAAAGCCCGTGGCGCAGCTCCACCGTGATCATGCCGATATGCACGTCATCGCCGCTGGTGATGGCCAGATACCAATCCGGCGTCACACCGGCCTTGATTTTATTGAGCCAATCCACCGCATCCTGCCGATGATAAGGCATCGGTACCCGGCTCAACATCCGGGTAACCTGCCAATCATTGAGCGAAGCGGCAATGGCATCCGCATCACTCATCCGATGCGGGCGCAGCACCAGCCGCTCCGTTTCAATCACCGGGCAAGGGCCGGGCGTTGATGGTGTGGATGGTCGTCGTTCCTGAACAGCAATCACCGCATTTCCCCCCAACTCTTGAGAGACATCCAGGTCTTGCGATCCAGCCTATACCACTCCACCGGCACCATGCCACGGGCAGCCAAGTGCCCCACCATGCCGCCGCCCTGAAACTGGAAGCCGCACTTCTGGATCACCCGCCGCGCTGCCACATTGGTGACCCGGCATCGAGCATCGATGAAGGCAATGTCACGAGTCCGAAACGCCATATCGATCAGCGCATGCGCTGCTTCGGTGGCATAACCATTGTTCCAGTAAGGCTCACCCAGCCAATAGCCGATTTCCAGCGTTTCCAGGTCAGTGTGCGGCTCCAGCGCGCAGCAACCGAGAAATTCGCCTGTTTCCGCTTTGGTGATGGCATACACGCATTTACCAATTTCGCCGAGATTGGAACGTCGCACAAAATCGGCGGCATCGGATGCCGTGTAGGGATGTGGCATGCGCGACACCATGGTCGCAACGGCGGCGTTATTAGCGAGATGGGTAAGGGCGTCAATGTCCTCAACATGCGGAGCGCGCAAAACCAGCCGCTGCGACAAGAGGACGGGGCAACTCTGCCTTAACCGATCAGGCCTTAACCGATCGTCGGGCGACCGGAATTGGTCATCCCTGAGGAGTAAGCGTTCCATGGTTCAGTCTCCTTTGGAGGTAAGAAAAAAGGGAAGAGAGGTTTTGACGCCTCATCTTCCCTTTTTTCTGGACTGAACCTGATACGTTCAACCGGGTCGATGAGACGCCGGTTGTTAAAAACGCTCCGGCTTTTATTCTGCGGCTTCCGCCGCTTTCGGCATAATGGACACGAATACGCGACCGTTAGCCTTGGTACGGTAGTTCACATTGCCAGCGGTGAGTGCAAAGAGGGTATGGTCCTTGCCCATGCCGACGTTTGCGCCCGGATGCCACTGCGTGCCGCGCTGACGAACAATGATGTTGCCTGGAATGACGACTTCGCCGCCGAACTTCTTCACGCCAAGGCGCTTGGAATTCGAATCGCGACCGTTACGCGATGAACCGCCAGCTTTTTTATGTGCCATTGGAGTTCTCCTTTAAAACCTAGTTTCTCGTTAGACCAATTACGCAGCGACGATGTCGGTGATGCGAACAACTGTGTGGTGCTGGCGATGGCCGCGCGACCGCTTGGAATTCTGGCGACGACGCTTCTTGAACGCGATCACCTTCTTGCCACGGTTATGCTCAACCACTTCAGCCTTCACGGTTGCACCAGCAACAAAAGGCGCACCAATCGTCGCGTCAGCGCCAACGCCAACAACGAGAACTTCGGTGAATTCTACAGATGCACCAGCTTCGGCTTCCAGCTTTTCGATGGTCAGCACGTCGTTGGTGTTCACGCGGTACTGCTTACCGCCAGTTTTGATGACTGCGAACATTGTTTATCCTTTCATGTTCGTTTCCGGCTCTTCTCTGATTTTCACCAGATGGCCGTCTTTTTGTCAGTCGGAGTGGCAAACCTCTCGGTTTACCGGTGGAAACGCTTCTTCTGAAGCGAAAATAAAGTATAGACACAGAGACCCATATCTAAGCCGCTGCTCGCATACGTCACCGCATAAAAACTGTCAAGGCAAACACACCGGAATTTCGCAAGAATTGCCATATGTTGCGCAAATTCCGCCCACCTTGTCATTTTTCCGTCACGCCCATTTCGACACATACCCCTTCAAAGTTCAAAATTATCCGTAATCCACTCTTGCCAGCCCTTGTAAACGCCGCTATGAGACAGCCCGCGCAGCTAAGCGCCGACCAGTTATGCGGAGAGGTGGCTGAGTGGTCGAAAGCACCGCACTCGAAATGCGGCATACGGGCAACCGTATCGTGGGTTCGAATCCCACCCTCTCCGCCATTTATTGAATTAATTCAACGCATTACTGAATCTTCTGAAGCTCATAGCGATCGGCAGATTGGAACTTGCGATCACAAATGATCACAGGGCCACGTTATCGGCGCTACCTGCCACAAAAACCTATTAGAATCGAATTCGGCGAAGGAGTTCTGCACACTGATGTTATGCGGAAATAACTTAACATGTCGGGCACAATACGTTAAAGAAATCCAGATTTTTTAACTTATCGAGTCGCACATGTTAAAACCCTCCTATAAATTGCCAGTGCTGACATCCATTGATGGCTTGGAAACATTAGAGGTTTTTAAAGCGCTTGCCTCAGCCAACAGATCTCTGGCTGAACTGAAGGGACGTGCGGCAGCCATACCCAACCAAGGTATACTGATAGACACTCTTGCGCTGCAAGAGGCAAAGGCGAGTTCAGAAATCGAAAACATCGTCACAACTCAAGACGAGCTCTTCCAAGCAGAGCTCTTTCCTGAAGGGCCAGAGTCTCCAGCAGCAAAAGAAGTGGCACTCTATCGTGATGCTCTGAAATTCGGTTTCGAAAAATTACAGCAGACCGGAGGCTTGATTACCAATGCAACAATGATCGGCATGTTTCAACTTTTGAAACGGCGCACAGATGGCTTCCGGCAGACACCTGGCACAGCATTAAGAAACGACCGTTCAGGCGAGATCGTATATGTCCCACCGCAAGACCAAAATGAGATTAACGCCGCAATGAGTGAACTCGAACGCTTCGTCAATGACGATGAGCTTTCGCCGCTCGACCCGCTCATCAAAATGGCGTTGATTCATCATCAATTCGAAAGCATTCATCCATTTCCAGATGGAAACGGACGAATTGGACGAATTCTAAACGTGCTTTATCTAACGCGTGTGGAACTGCTAGAAATCCCGGTTCTCTACCTCAGCAGAGCAATCAATAACTCGAAAAACGAATACTATAGACTATTGCAGCATGTCCGAGACACAGGTGAGTGGGATGGATGGCTTGTTTATATACTTAAAGCCGTCGATGAAACGGCTAAAACAACGCTTGACCTTGTTGAAAACATCCGCGACCAAATGGCATCGACAAAGAGACGACTAAGGGACGAACTTCCTAAATTATATTCACAGGACTTGCTAAATAATTTATTTCGGCATCCATACACTCGGATCGATTACGTTCAAAATGAACTCGGAGTTACACGACAAACTGCCGCAAAATATCTAGATACGTTAGCAGAGCATAGTTTCCTTACGAAACATCAAAGCGGCAGAAACAACTACTATATCAACGAACCGCTCGTTGCTCTTTTTCTGAAAGTTTCTGAGTAGGTTGAAGAGATAAGAACTGCGTGAGCCCAAGATTGTCCCTGGCTCCGCCTGTCTCGACCCACCTTTCAACCATTAAACCCCAGCACGTCTGCCGGAATAGTCCTTGAGCCACCAGCGGTGGCATCCTACGCATGATCTTCAATAACTGTTGGAGGTCAACATGGCAACGATCCGGAAGCTCAGAGGACGCTGGCAAGCTCAGGTGCGTCGGCGTGGCATGAAGCCCCGCTGCAAAAGCTTCGACACCAAGTCCGAAGCTGAGAAGTGGGCGCGCGAGCTTGAGGCTCAGGTTGATCGCTTCGGTGCCGCACCCGACACCCGTATTCTTGAAAGCACTACGCTGGGCGACCTTCTCGAGCGCTACCAGCGCGAAATCTCACCAACCAAGCGCGGATCAGTCCAAGAGATCCAGCGGATTGATGTGCTTCGGCGTCACGAGCTTTCCTACCGAACGATGATTGGCCTCAGCCAGCAGGATATTGCCTCATTCCGTGATGAACGGCTCCGGTCAGTAGCTCCATCCACAACGGTGCGTGAGCTGGCAATCTTGAGCCACGTTCTCCAAGTGGCAATCCGCGATTGGGGTCTGCCGCTGGCGAAGAACGTGGTGAAGCTAGTCCGTCGTCCGGTGATCCGCAATGAACGCAGCCGGAGGCTGACGGGCGACGAAGAGCAGCGTCTTCTCGATGGCTGCGACGCCGGACAGCTGCCATATCTCAAAACGCTGCTGATCCTGGCTATCGAGACCGGGATGCGGCGCGGGGAGATCCTCGGCTTGGAATGGTCCGACATTTCGCACAATCGTCGGGTCATCACCCTCACGCTGACCAAGAATGGCTCCGGTCGTGAGGTGCCGCTGTCTCAACGTGCATTCGACGCGCTGATGGATTGGAAGGAGCGTGCATCGGTCGATCACTCTATGGTCTTCCCGATGACGCCGGGCGCACTGGAGCAGGCGTGGCGTCGGCTGCTGATCCGAGTAAGCATCAAGCAGCTGCGCTTTCACGACCTGCGACACGAGGGTGTTAGCCGGCTATTTGAGCGGGGACTGAACGTGATCGAAGTCTCAGATCGGAAGAGCACACGTCTGAACTCCAG
>CAJYRE010000155.1 GCA_913776675.1 Rhizobiaceae bacterium | reverse complement strand
CCTTGTCTTCGCCCGCGAAACACTTGGCCAGATCGCGCACATAATCGGTTTCCCGCTTGTGGTTGACCGTGGCGGGATAGCCGCGCTCATAGTCAATTTCCACCCGCATGCCGTAGCTTTGGGCCTGCCCCTCGGCAATCTGGCGAATTCGGGTTTCCAGCGCATCGCGCACATCGGCATCCAATGCGCGGATGGTCAGGGCCAGTTCGGCGCGCTCAGGAATGACATTGCTGGCAATACCGCTGTTGAAGGCCCCCACCGTGATCACCGCTGACTTCAGCGGATGGATGTTGCGTGACACCACCGTTTGCAGCGCCATGATGATGCTGGCACCCGCCACAATCGGATCCGCCGCATCCTGCGGCTCGGCCCCATGGCCACCCTTGCCAATCACGGTGATCTTGCATTCATCGGCAGAGGCCATGATCGGTCCCTCCCGGAAAACGAAATGACCAAACGGAAGGCGCGGATCATTGTGCAGGCCAAACACGGCATCACAGGGAAAACGCTCAAACAAGCCATCTTCAATCATCAGGCGCGCGCCACCAAAATTTTCTTCGGCGGGCTGAAAGATCAGATGGATTGTGCCATCAAAATTGCGCCGTTCGCTCAACAATTTGGCAGCGCCCAGCAACATGGCCGTATGCCCATCATGGCCGCAGGCATGCATGACACCGGGGTGCTGACTCACATACTCGACGCCGGTTTCTTCCGGGATTGGCAAGGCATCAAAATCGGCCCGAATGCCAATGGCCCGAGGACTGCTGCCATTGCGAAGCGTTGCCACAATGCCGGTTTTGGCCAGCCCGCGTGTGACCTCATAGCCCATTTCGATCAGTTTTTCGGCGACGAAATCCGAGGTTTTAAACTCGGACAGACCAAGTTCGGGAATCTGGTGCAGATGGCGACGGATGGCGACAACATCAGACATATCATTGGAGAGAGGCAGAGACATTTTTAACCTGAAAAGAGAATGAAATCAGTGTGCGACATCGCACCGAACAGTGAGCGTTGAAGCACAGGATGACATTTGTTCAGCTTGCGTTCAAGCAAGAGAAGGCAAAGTTCGATGCTTGATTTGTTTAAGCCGACGTTCATTCGTCGCGGCACCATTGGAGGGGGAATTTCCAAATGCCCGGATTTTCAAAAATGCTATCTGCCCCTTGTCACGGCGTCTGGCCGGTGTTCGGCCCCGCGCCGCACGTTGAGACGCGCAATTTGTGTCGGTTTGGTGTAAGATAGAAACCAAACGCAAACGGATTAACGATAAAAAGCAGCACAATACCTTGGCGTTCATGCCATGAAATGCTGTAGGACTTTTAAATTGCTGCATGATGCTTGGGAACAGACCGAGTTTCACAAACGTTGTGCAGAACCCTCACTCTTGCTGGTAACAGAATTCGAGACCATGTCCCCATCTACGACGCCTTCTGCAGCGCCACGTGACCCCGAAACCCGAAACATTGATCACAATGATTCGATCCGCGGCGTCTATCTGACAATCGACGAATTGAAGGATAAGTCCAGAAGTCTGGCCACCGATGTCGTGGCCAATCTTCCGGCCTTCTTTGCCTTTGATTTCTTTGCGCGGCACAAGGAAAACGAGCGGGAAATCCTGCGCGTCTACCGCACAACGGCCGCCGATCTCGAAGCCGGTGCCACCATTACACCTGCTGCCGAATGGTTGCTGGATAACCATTACATCATCGAAGAAGCCATTCAGGAAGTGCGCCGCGATTTTCCGCGCCGCTTCTATCACCAGCTTCCCACGGTGAAGATCGGCGATCAGGTCATTCCGCGCGTGATGGCTCTGGCCTGGCTCTACGTGGCCCACACCCACAGCACCGTGACCCGTGAGGGCATGACGGCGCTGGCCGAAGGCTATCAGTCGGAACAATCGCTGGAAATCGGTGAGCTGTGGGCGCTGCCCTCCATGGTACGCTTCGTGCTGGTGGAAAATCTGCGCCGCATCTCGACCCGCGTCGAGCGCTCACGCCAGATGCGCCGCAGGGCCAATGAGGCCGCCGATGAGGTGATTCGCCTGAACGACGAAGCCGCCTGCCGTGAATACCTCAAGCAGCTTGAGGGCATGGCCGACGACAATACCTTTGCCACGCAGTTCCTCTACCGTATCCGCAATGGCTCGCAGACATCCACGCTCGCTGTCAACTGGCTTGAGCAGCGGATGGCCGCCAATGGCCGCACCACCGAAGAGGCCATGGCGGCAGAGCATAACCGGCTCTCCTCTGGCAATGTCACCATGGGCAGCATCATCAAGGGTCTTCGCACTATTGATGACACGGAATGGTCTGTCTGGGTGGAAGAAGTCAGCCATGTGGACAAGATTCTGCGCTCGCACAGCGATTATGAAGCGCTGGATTTCGGCTCGCGCAACAGCTACCGCAACACCATTGAAAAGCTGGCCCGCCGCTCGGACAAGACCGAGCTGGAAATTGCCCAGGCCGCCATTGATCTCGCCCAGTCTGTCGCCACCGAAGCCGGTCAGTCGGATTCCGTCTCCAACGTTGGCAGCGTGCTGGTGGGTGCGCGCAAGCAGGATCTGGAACGCAAGATCGGCTACCGGGTACCGTTCCATATTGCCCTGACCCGTGGCTTCAAACGTCTGCATTGGCTGGCCATTGCCGTGCCGATTCTGGCGATCACGGCCCTGACTTTGGCGCTGGTGGCGTGGTATCTGTCTTTTGTTGGCCTATCCGTGCCATTAATCGTGTTGCTGGTGGCGCTGTTTGCCCTGCCCGCCTCGGAAGGGGCAACGGGTCTGTTCAACACGCTCTCCACCTTTATTCTCAAGCCCGCCCGCTTGGTGGGCTATGAGTTCAAGGAAGGCATCCCAGAA
>CAJYRE010000154.1 GCA_913776675.1 Rhizobiaceae bacterium | reverse complement strand
TGAAGCGGGCCGTGAAATTCCCCAAAAGTAAAATTGCCCGTGGTTGCGCAAGGGCAATCTGTCGCTCAATAAAAGGACGGCAGATGTCCGCTTCTGTCTTGGTGGGCATGCGATCGCCGGGGGCGCGCCAAGGCATCGCGGTTGTTAACAGCAATTGGTCGCGGGAAAGATCAACGGCTTTGAGCATTCGATCCAGCAAGCCGCCAGCTCGACCAGAAAACGCCAATCCTTCCCGATCATCATCGGCAGACGGATTGGGGCCAATCACCATGATGCCGCTTTGCGACGATCCTTGCGCAAAAATGGTGGAGCGCGCGCTGGTCTTAAGATTGCAACTGCTGAAGTTTTCCAGAATGGTCTTCAATTCGGCCAATGAATTGGCACTGGCGGCTGCCAGCCTTGCATCGCTGATGGCCGTCTCATCCGGAATGACCACGGCGGCTGAGGGCAGCGGGCGCGCTGAAACCGCCTTGTCGCGGGAAGGGGACGGTTCTGGCTGGGGTCCATTCTCGCGCACGACCTGAACGGGCGTGGCCGGTTTTGCGCGCTCAAGCCTCTCTTGGGCAAATTGCGCAATCCGATCAACAGGCTGCTCTTCCACAAGCCAATCCACGCCAGCATCGGCGTGAAAAGCCAAAAGGGCGGATAGTTCTGCGGCGGTCATGTCGCGGGCGGAGATCATGGTTTTCTTTTATCGAAGCGTTGATCGACAAGCAAACCGCAATTGCAGTCTTCACCCAGCCTATGCCGTCCACATGGCAATATCATCGCGCTCACCAATCAGAGCAAGACCATGGGCGATGGACACCATTTCGCCACCGCTTTCAATGCGATCTGTGGTGAAGCGCTCGGTGAAAATCCGCCGCACAGCAGGCACAAACGAGGTGCCGCCAGTCAAAAACACTTTATCGACCTGATCGGCGCTGGTGTTGGTCTTGTTCAGCACATCATCCAGGGCTGTTTCGATTTTTGCCAGATCGTCGGCAATCCAGGTTTCAAAATCGCTGCGCTTGACGGTTTTGCGGCCAGCCGAACCAAGGGGCGAGAAGAAAAATTCTGCTTCCTCCTGAGACGAAAGGGCCATTTTGGCGGCCGATACCGCCTGATACAGCGGATAGCCTTCATCATGATCGATCAGATCGATAAACATTTCCAGCTTTTCCGGCTCCAGACTCTGGCGCACCAACTGTTTCAGATCGGCAAACTCTTTGGAGGATTTGAACACCGAAAGCTGGTTCCAGCGTGAAAAGCTGGTGTAATAATTGCTCGGCACATCCAGAATCTTGTCGAAGCTCTTGAATTGAGAACCCTTGCCAATTTCCGGGGCCACTAGATGATCCACGATGCGCGCATCAAACTGATCGCCCGCAATGCCCACCCCGGAATAACCAACGGGCACAGCAGAAAGCTGGCCAGCGCGTTTTTCAAAACGGATCAAAGAATAGTCGGTGGTGCCGCCGCCGAAATCGGCGACCAGAACCGTGGCATCCTGCGTGAGATGCTGGGCAAAATAGAAGGCTGCCGCCACCGGCTCGAACACGTAATGAATTTCAGGAAAGCCCAGACGGGTGAGGGCGGCATTATAACGCTCGATGGCCAGATCAGGATCAGGCGATGCACCGGCGAAATGCACGGGTCGGCCGGCCACAATCCGGTTTGCCTGCGCAGGCCAGCCATCTCCGGCATAGGCTTCCAGCCGCTTGAGGAACACTTCCATCAAATCTTCAAACTGGAACCGGCGCGCATGCACCAGCGTGCCCTGAAACAAGGCGGAGGCTGCGAAGGTTTTGATGGATTGCAGAAAACGGGCCTCGCCCGGATTATCAATGAACTGGCGAATGGCGGCATGTCCCGCCTCAACCTTCAGCGCGCCAGCACCAAGCTTGGCATCCTTCATGAACGACAAGGCGGTGCGCATGCTGTCCGTTACGCCAGCCGACGAGGAGAAGCTGACGGAATGGCTGTTCACGCCATCATCGGTGAGGGCCAGAACCGTATTTGTTGTGCCGAAATCAAGCCCTAGCGCTTTGGCCATGGTAAGTACCCCTCATAGATCAGAGTGTCGATGCCCTTTGAGCTGTCCATAGACGCGAGGCATTTTGAATGGAATGGCGCGACGGGGTGATCGTTTCGAGGTTCCGCCAGGTCACGCAACAGGAGTGGCCTGATGGCATGGCGGGAACAATCATGCAAGTCTTTTTCAGCAGCAGATATAAAGAGCTACAGCGAACCTTTGTGCGCCATATATGACGCACGGCGCTGTATGGGATGTTCATTTTGATGTGTGCGTGACGGCGACATCATGACATGGCCATGGGTGACGCAAGGTTTGCGTCACCGGACAAGTCGGCCCGCGCCCCATGTGACAATGAGGCCAACAACGGCCACAATGCCACCCCGGATAATCCAGGGTGACTGATTGATCATGAAGCTGGAGGCGGGGTAGGGAAACAGTCCTGCGCCTTGCGCCATCCATAACAATCCTATTGCAACGGCAATCACACCAGCGACTGTTAACATATGGCGCAAGGCAATCATCTGTTGATCTCCGTTCGGATTATTCGGCGGCCATCGCTGGCTTTGAAGGGCCGTCTTCGCTGTTGGCTGGATGATGCCCGCCCTTGCGGGAGAACAGCCGAGTGATGAATTTGCCCATGCGATCCATCTCAACGAAGATGACCGGCGTGATGAACAGCGTCAGCAATTGCGACACCATCAAACCGCCCACGACAGCAATGCCCAGAGGCTGGCGCAGTTCAGAGCTGGCACCCTGGCCCATGGCAATCGGCAATGCGCCCAGCAATGCGCAAAAAGTGGTCATCATGATCGGGCGGAAGCGCCGTACGCAGGCTTCGTGAATGGCCTTTGCGGGCGTTGCACCATGATCGCGGATCAACTCCACAGCCACGTCAATCATCATGATGGCATTTTTCTTGACGATACCGATCAGCATCAGCAAGCCGATGAGCGCGATGATCGACATATCAAAATTCATCACTTTCAGTGCCAGCAGTGCGCCGAGGGCGGCGGCTGGCAGGCCGGAAAGAATGGTGAGCGGGTGAATGAAGCTTTCATACAGCACACCCAGCACAACATAAATGGTGATCACCGCGGCCAGAATCAGCAGGCCCGTATTGCCCTGCGAGTCCTGGAAGATCGCCGCTGTACCGCCATAGGATGTGAAAACATCGTTCGGCACACCAAGATCTTTTTTGACCTCATCAATCTTGGCCATGGCATCGCTGAGTGAGACGTTATCAGGCAGATTGAACGAGACGGTGGTGGAAACCAACTGTCCGGTCTGGTTGATCGTGACGGGCGCTGATGTGCGGGTCACGGTGGCGAAGTTGGAAAGCGGAACCAGTGTGCCTGTGGTGGAGGATCGAACGCGAATGTCACGCAGGAATTGATCATCCCACTGTCTTGCCCGGTCAAATTCCACAATCACATTGTAGCTATCCCCGGTAGACTGGATCTGGGCGGCATTATAGCCGCTGAAGGCCATTTCCAGGGTTTTACGGAGCTGGTTGTTATCAATGCCGAAAGCCGCTGCCTTGCCATTGTCGATGTTAATGTCGGCGGCAATGGCACCGTTTTGTGCATCACTGGTGACATCCGTAAACATCGGATCCCGGCGCAATTCATTTTGAATCTGGGCAGACCATTCAGTGGTGGTATCGGCATTCAGGGCCTGAATCACCAATTGATACTGGCTGGCGGTGCTACGGCCACCAAAGCGCAGGTTCTGCTGTGGTGAAATATAGCTTCTGATACCAGCAATTTTGGCCAGCTTCTGGCGCATTTCATTGATGGTCTGATTGAGCGGTGGACGCGCATCCTTGTCCTTGAGCTGAACAAACAAGGTACCATTGTTCAGAGGGCTGCGGCTGTTGCCGCCAACAATCGATGTCACATGATCAACGGCCGGATTGCTTTTCAACGCATCGACCACCTGATCTTGCAGGGCGCGCATGGCACCATAGGAAATGTCTTCACGGGCACGGGTG
>CAJYRE010000153.1 GCA_913776675.1 Rhizobiaceae bacterium | reverse complement strand
TTTGCTGAAATCCGATCTTGGGGCGGAAGAATATGCCTTCCGCTGGGGCGGTGAAGAATTTCTGGTGGTGCTGCCGCGCACCGACCGCGACCTTGCCTTGCAACGCTGTGCCCGCTGGCGCGATCTTTTCATGAAGGAAAGCCTGCCGGGCATCACAGATTTGCAGCTTAGCTTTTCTGCAGGGCTGCATGTCTGTGGAGCAGAGCCTGTAACCTTGCGGTCTGCCGTGGAGGCGGCTGATATGGCGCTCTATCAGGCAAAAATCTCGGGCCGCAACCAAACCGTTGTGTCTGGAGATTATACGTCCCAGCCGCATCGGGAGTGAAAACCCCTCCCCCGAGAGGGAGGGGCATGTTCAAGCAGACCATCAAAGGGTCAATGGCTGCCATGCTCATGGGCATGGGCCGTGCCCCCGGCACCGTCCGGCACACCAATGGACACATTCTGCATCATGCCCTGATCTTCGTGATCCAGAATATGGCAATGCAGCACAAATTCGCCAATGTAGCGCTCATAACGGGTGCGAATGAAGATCTGGTAGGTGCCTTTGGGCGGGTTGGCTGTTGAGGTCAGAGGATCGCTATTGTCGCTTTTCACCCACAGCGTATCCTTCCAAACCCCTTTCAGGCCGGCATATTGTGAGTCTGTCCCATCCCGTTCCTTCGCACCGGGCAGGCTCACATCCCGGCCTTCCGGATCGAGAATTTTGATAATCTCAAACGGGTTGACGTGAATGTGGAAGGGATGGCTGACGAAATAAGAGCGCAACTCCCATTCCTGCGCCGTTCCCAGCACCAGCTTGCGATCGACAACATTGGGATCATAGGCCTTGGCACCCTGAGGGCCATAAACGCCATTATCGCTCTGCTCGATGCCGAACTGATTGCCCACCTGAAACTTGGTCGGTCCGTTGGCATTGGGTCCCTGATTGATAAAGAACACCAGATCCTGCTTTGGCTGCCCCATCACCTCCTCATCGGTAATCGGCTTATGCGGCACAAACTTGGTGAGCTTGATGCCGTCTTTCAGGTCAGCCACCACCTGCTTGGCAATGGCGGGCGTGTAGGTCGCATTGGCATTGTCAATCAACTGCTGCACGGTTTGCTCCACCGGACCACCGAGTGCGGCAGAGGTAACGGCCTTCTGGGCGTTTTTCACCCGCACAAAGCCCAGAATGGCTCGGCCGCGATCAACCCGCGAGACGCCATCGGCTGCCTTCACGGGTGGTTTCACCACGCAGTAGAAGCCATCTTCCGGGAAGGTCACCAGCAAATCATTGCGATAGCCGGGCTGCAAGGTCACATCACTGCGAACCTGCCCGGTGGCCATGGTCAATCCATCGGATGCCGCAACAATGTAAGGCACGGGGCTGCCGGTGCAGACATCTTCCACAAAGGCGTTCTCATCTGCAGCCGCCAGTTTCTTCTCGCGCTTGAGAAAATCCTTGGGGTCCATCTTGCGGAACTGTACGTTGATGGTGTCGCGCACGCCCGCATGCACCAGACGCCAGCGCTCGGCCTTGCCCACCTGCGCATTGGCAAAAATCGGCCGAACCCGACCATTGATGGTGGTGAAGCGGCCCGAGTCCTTCCAGCTTGACGGGCTGAACTGATCATAGGAAATCACCTCGCCGACTTCGCCGGGGGCACAGCTCCAGTCAATGACCTCGACTGGCTGGCCATCCTTCACAACCGTTTTCATCTTCAGCTTGCCATCTTTCAGACAGGCGTAAGGGATCTGTTCAAACACCAGCAGACGCTCAGGGAATGGCTTGACCAGCGTATCCAGATCCCCATTGCTGACCTCGGTTGGTGGGCGATCACCACGGATAATCAAGGCTCCGGCCATGCCGCTGCCCACCTGAAGCGCCGTGGAGCCATGGCGATGCGGATGATACCAGAACGTGCCCGCCGGATGATCGGCCGGAATATTGTATTCATATTCAAACTTCACGCCCGGATTGATCGACAGCAGCACATTATCGCTGTTGCCGCTGGGGCTGACCCACAGGCCATGGCTGTGCAGGTTGGTGCCATCAAAACAATGGGGCGTGTTGACGGACGCATCCGTATGAATGCAGGAGGGATCCTTCGGCAATTGATTGTCCAGCCGGATGCGCACCGTATCGCCCGGTGTGGCCTGAATGGTGGGGGCCACAAACGGGTGGTTCGGATCCACATCCGTGCCCTGATAGCTGCGCAACTTCACCTTGTCTGGCCGCCCCGCTGCCGGATTGCGGATAAAGCCTTCCGTATAGGTCACTTTCAAATCCAGCACCCGCTCGCGCCCGGCATGGGCGGGGGCCGTGTCGGTAACTGGTGCCTGGAAAAGCGTACCCGCAGGCTGCACGGTGGATTGTCCCAGCACGGGCGGATTGGAGAACTCTTCCCCTTCCGGGCCAGCGGCATCCTGCGCAAGCGCAGGCGTCAGTGCGGTCACACTCAGCAAACTGCCAAGCACGACGCCGCGCCATTGTCGATAAGTCATGAAAATCCCCTCTTACAAGCATAGAGCAATGCATACCAACAAACCTTACCAAAGGTAGTATTTTATGCAACAATACACGTCAAAAAGGATGATCTATTTTTGGGGTGATTGTGCAGGCTCTGACAAAGCCTGATCAGTTCTTGAAGAAACGCATCCCTTCGCCAATGGTGCAGTGATAGGTTTCCACGCTGCCAATCTGTTTCATTTCCGGCACCGTCATTGTTGTCATGGAAAACACAACGCTCTTATCAGCTTTCACATGATACCGAAGCAATTGGTAGATCGGCTTTCTGTCCTTTGCCGTCATGGTAAAACGATCATCAGCAAAGCTCAAGGACTGATCCGGACGGATGAGAAAGGAATCAATGCGAAGGCCTCCTTGCATTGTGCCAGCGCTCTTTCGGACGGATGCAGGTGTGCATTTGCTCAGGTCCATCACCGTATTGACAGTTTCACCCTCTTTCAGCGCCGATGTAATATCATTGAGGGTTGTCAGGGCTGTTGCTGCTTCGGCCATGCCCGGAAGCAAGATCAAAGCCAGAGCAGACACGAAATTGAAGCGTTTCAACATACCAACTCCTGTTAACGACACATGTCACTCCTTTTGCAGCCCCAAACAGCTTTTGGCAACGTGTCTGTGCCATTTTGGAAAACCTGTCCCCTGTTCAGCCACCAGAGGTCGGGTCATGCTGCAAGATCGCGTGGCTATGACCGCCTTGACGGCGGCCACCATCAATTCTTTTAACGCCGGGTAATCCTGTGGCGATAAACCGTTTTGTTGGAAACAAACGACCGCTTGACGGTGATGTGTGTGCCATTGACCGTCACCTCGCTGTCAAATGAGAAGAACAACACCTGCCAGAATGATTTTTTCATGGCGACACCCAATAACCTCAAAGATACAGCTATTTGGGCGGCATTTTCCATTTGGATGACTCTGCATTTGCCCTTTCCGCTGGCGTGGTTGGAACCATTCCGGCCTTTTGCGGCGTCC
>CAJYRE010000152.1 GCA_913776675.1 Rhizobiaceae bacterium | reverse complement strand
AAACCCGTTGCTGCATGGAGCTGTGCAAGCTCGAAGCCATCGGCTTGCAACCCATCGCGCACAAGGAGGATCGCTTCCGCAAGTTCTGCAAGCAGCGATTCCTGTGGGTTGAGCGGATCGACAACTGGCTCATCACCGCCCTCACCAAGCGGGCCTTTGCCGCCTGTATGTCCGGCAAAGGTGGCCAGCGCCTTGCGGAGGTTTTTGAGAATGCCACAATAATCAACGATCAGACCGTTGTTCTTGCCTTCCTTCACGCGGTTTGCTCTGGCAATGGCCTGCATCAAAGTGTGCGCCTGAAGCGGTTTATCCAGATAGAGCGTGGAGAGTGACGGCACGTCGAAGCCGGTCAACCACATGGCGCAAACAATCACAATGCGGAACGGGTGGTCTTCGCGCTTGAACGCGGTTTCCACATCCAGACGCTTCTCTATCTCGCGCCCGCCCACGACTTCTTTTACGGTGAAACCATCCTTCATCCGCTTGCGGTGCGGGATGATGTCGAGGCCCCAGTCCTTGAATTTCTTGATCTCGTTCTGCTCGTCACTGACGACCACAGCCATTTCGGTTTTACGCATCCAGTCGATTTGCTGGCTGCGGATCACCCGTTCCTGATCGTCTGAAACATGCGTCAGTTCTTTTTCCAGCTCAGCCAGCCGCGCCTGCCAGGCCTCGGAGATGAAGTTATACATCCGCACGGCAGTGATCTTGTCGATGGCAACGAACATGGCCTTGCCGCTTTCCCAGTTCGAGGAAAAGTGCCAGGCGAAATCCTGAGCAACATGGCGAAGCCGAGGTTCGGCAGTCACCACATGATATTCGCGCTTCAAATCGTCTGAAAGCTTTGCCGCAACATCCGGATCGTCGATTTCCGCATCGGCAATCGCCGCAGCAAGTTTCTCGTTCAGGTCATTGCCAGCCAGTTGCAGCTTGTCACCGCGGGCGTCGTAGTAGAGCGGCAGGGTCGCGCCGTCTTCAATGGCATCCTGAAAATCATAGGTCGAAAGATAGGCACCAAAGATTTTCTTGGTGATCTCGTCGTTGGAAAACAGAGGCGTGCCGGTAAAACCAATGAAGGCAGCGTTGGGAAGCGCTTTGCGCATATTCAGCGCCAAGGTGCCATATTGCGACCGATGCGCTTCGTCTGTGATGACAATAATGTTGTCGCGGTCGGAATAGATGCCCGCCTTGGCCTGTTCATCGGTAAATTTCTGGATCATCCCAAAAATCACCTTTTTCTGCTGGCCCAGCAGATCACGCAGCTCCTGCGCCGATCCCGCCCGGCAGGGGTCTTTGTCATTATTGACAAGGCCTATGCTGGCAAAGGTTTTGTAAATCTGATTGTCCAGATCGGTCCGGTCGGTCAGCACCAGAAATGTATAATCACCGCCCAGCTTGCGATGCACCTTCTGGGTAAACAGCGCCATGGAGAAAGACTTGCCCGACCCTTGTGTGTGCCAAAACACCCCCAGCTTGCCGTCCAGCGCGCGGCGGTTGTCCACGGCCTCCACGGCCCGGTTGACGCCGAGAAACTGATGGTTTTTCGCAAGAATTTTTGCTGGACCATTGGCGGTATCGGCAAACAGAATAAAATTCTCGAACAGGTCCATGAAACGCCGCTTGTCACAGACCACCCGCAGCAGCGCTTCCATCGGCAGCATTGTGTCGCGCTGCTCGGCCTCGTCCAGCTTCAGCCAGTCGGAGAAGTGATCGTAATCGGCGCTGATCGAGCCAAGCTTGGCCAGATCGCCATTGCCGAGAATGACAAAGGCGTTGAAGTGAAACAGATGCGGGATCGCGTCTTTATAGTCAGACAGGTTTTCGGCATAGGCCCGTTTCAGGTTTTTGTCCGGGCGCTTTAGCTCGCAAAACATCAGCGGCAGACCGTTGACGAAGCCCACCATGTCGGCGCGCCTTGGGTGGACATAGCCCTGCACGCGCAGCTCGCGCACGACGAGAAAATCGTTGTTTTCGGCATTCTCGAAATCAAACACCCGCAGGCGTTCTGTGCGCTGCTCGCCGTTTTGGCGAAATTTGACCCGCACCCCATCGCGGATCAGGGCGTATTTCTCCTGATTAATATGCAGCAGCGATTGTGAGCTGAACACATCGGTAATCTCGCGCAGCGCCTGCCCATAGGCTTCATCGGGCAGGCCGGGGTTCAGGCGAAGCAGTGCCTCAGAGAGATAACGTGTTAGCACCACATCCTTGTCGGACTTGCGCCCCAACGTGCCTTCAGGCCCGAAAACCTCCCTGTTCCAGGCCATAACAACCCGCCAGCCATGCTTGGCTTCGAGGTAATCGGCCATGGTTTTTTGCACAAGATGGTCTTCGGTAAAATCATTCATGGGCAATCACTACACTTTAGACGGGAATACGTCCATCCATCAGGCGAGGCAGAAGAAGGTCGCGGGCGCGGGTGAGGCTAATGTTTTGAAGCGCCAGCTTTTTACATTTTTCTATGATTGGTCGCACGTTGCATTCGAATTGAGATAATACATCGTCGGAAGGTATTGGGATGGAATATTGTGCTAACACCTTCCAATCTGCCCTTGGCATCTTTGAACCTTCACGAACTGTCTTTGAAGCAACAGCTACAAAGTGATCACTGGATGTGGCACACACAATTAGAGACCATTTTTTTTGATCCCGGACCCTCCAAACAAACGCATCAGACGATGCGACTCCTCCACGCAGTGCAAAGCCTACTTTGTGAAAATAGGGTCTTATCTTTCCAAATATGATGTCGCTAGCCTCGAACCGGAATTTATGGCTCTCTAGTTCATCCGTTGGCTTCCAATCTGAAAGCACGAACGAACGCCGTGGAATATGTTCGAGGCCGATGTGAACGTCATCTTGGCGAAAATCACCCGGCTGCACCGCATGTTTTATCAAATCGACATGATTTGAAAGCGTCGCTCGACTCCACCCCTCCGGCAGACCGTCGACGATCTTTGCCGTCTCATGGCCGGGAAAGCGGAGGTGAACGAACCATTCGCGGTAAAGCAGCCGCGCCGCCTGTTCCAGCAACGCAATCCGCCGCCGGTTGTTCTCGATCAGGTTGTCATAGGCCGAGAGGATGGACGCGATACGTTGTTGGGTGGGAAGGTCGGGGAACTTGACAGGATAGCGTGCCAGAATTTCGCCACTCAGATTAAGCATCGTTGCGCCGACGGCGTTCTTTTTTA
>CAJYRE010000151.1 GCA_913776675.1 Rhizobiaceae bacterium | reverse complement strand
CGAAGCACTGGTTCTTGCTTTCTTCCTCTGCCGAGCAGGTGGAATCATATTTATTAATAGACTCAATGCGCGAGTGAAAATCGTTGATATGCAGGATGTTCAATTCAAAATCGGCAAAGGCCGCGCTGGAGGAAAGGGCAAGCACACACGCGCTCATCAGACCAAATTTTACGCTCTTCAACATCCAGATGCTCCTGTTTTATCGGTTCCCCGTTTGCTACCCAATTTTTATGACGCTTTTATCGGGCTGCTCACGAAGCCATCATGTTTTCATCACGCAAGCGTGACTTCAAGCCCTACTGCATAATTCTTTAAACCGGACTCGGTTTAAAGAGAAAATTATGCAGCAGATATAAAGCGTTACTTTGAGCCTTTGTGCGCCATATATGGTGAGAGGCGCTGTAATGATACCAAACAGCAAAAAGCCGACCTTTCGGTCGGCTTATCAAGGGTTGAAGCCTAGTGTGCCTGAAGGATCAGGCTGGTCGGCACTCAGATTTTACGCCGCAGCGAGAAATTGCTGCCCGTGTCGGTGGTGCAATTGAGCTGATCTGGCGAGACAAGCGCACAATTGACCCGCGATTGGGTTTTGCGCACCAGCGATGTCATGTTGATTTCCACAAGCGTTGGCGACTGGTTGGTATAGCTACCCGAGGCCAGCAGGGTGTTGCTGTCTGTGGAGCGGGTGGAGAATGTGCCACCCTGGAAGGTGGAGACGATACCGTTTGGATCGACCCATGAACCGTCAACGCCCATGGGCTGCGGTGCCGGGCTATTATAGGCGATTTGGCGCGGTGGCGGCGGACCCATGCAAGACGAGAGAGCAAGGCCTGCGATCAACAGGGTTGTGATGCTTTTGGTCTTCATAACAGTCTCCCTCAGGCGGTTGCAGCCACGCCCTTTGAGTCCAAAATCGTCCGTCAAAATCAGGACTTGACCATGCCGTGAACAACGGCGGAATGCAAGTGTGCCAAAACAATCAGGCAGCATTGCGCACATGTTGTGCAAAGCAGACCTCTTGTACAAAACCCGCCGATGGTTCATCGGCGGGTTTGTTGGCAGTCTTATTGTCTGGTTATCGCACCAGAATATTCTTGAACTGCCAAGGATCCTTGGTGTCCAGATCTTCCGGGAACAGGCCGGGGCGGCCATCCAGCGGGGTCCAGTCGGTGTAGTGGCCTTCAACCGGGCCGAGGTAAGGCATCTGCACTTCCAGGCAGCGCTTGTAATCCACCTCGTCGGCTTCCACGATACCAGCCTTGGGGTTTTCAATGGCCCAGACCATGCCCGCCAGAACAGCAGAGGTCACCTGCAAGCCGGTGGCGTTCTGATAAGGGGCGATTTCACGGGTTTCTTCCAGCGACAGGCGCGAACCATACCAGTAAGCGTTCTTTTCATGACCGTAGAGCAGCACGCCCAGCTCGTCCACGCCATCCACCAGCTCGTTCTCATCCAGAACATGCAAAACAGGCTGCGGCTTGCCGCCGTTGCCAAACATTTCATGCAAGGAGAGAACCGCGTCATTGGCCGGATGATAGGCATAATGGCAGGTCGGGCGGAAGGTGACTTCGCCGTCCTTCTCAACCGTGAAGTAATCGGCAATCGAGATGGATTCATTGTGGGTCACAAGGAAACCGTATTGCGGGCCGGGCGTCGGGCACCAGGTGCGCACGCGGGTGTTGGCACCGGGCTGTTCCAGATAGATCGCAGCCTTGCAGCCCTTCTTGTGCTTCTTGGCGTTTTTCGGCATCCAGTTTTCGTGGGTGCCCCAGCCCAGTTCGGCAGGCTGCAAGCCTTCCGAGATAAAGCCTTCCACCGACCAGGTGTTCCAGAACACATTGAGTGGCTTGGGGTTCTTGGTGCGCTGGGTGTCGCGCTCGGCAATGTGAATGCCCTTGACGCCGACTTTCTTCATCAGTTTGGCCCAGCCTTCGCGGTCATCCACGGTGGGCTCTTCAAACTTCAGGCCGATCTCATTGGCAAGGTTGACCAGCGCCTGCTTGACGAACCAAGACACCATGCCCGGATTGGCACCGCAGGTGGACACAGCCGTGGTGCCGCCGGGGTTCTTCGCTTTTTCCTGACGCACGGTTTCCCGCAGCGCATAATTGGTGCGCTCGGAATTCTTCATGTTTTTATCGAAGTAGAAGCCGAGCCAAGGCTCAACAACCGTATCAATATAAAGAACATCCAGCTTGCGGCACAGCTTCATCAGATCCAGCGAGCCGGTATCGACCGAGAGATTGACGCAAAAACCCTGACCTTCGCCTTCGGTGAGAAGCGGCTTCAGCAGATCCTTGTAGTTTTCCTTGGTGACATGGGCCTGAATGTGCTTGACGCCATGCTTTGCCAACAGGTCTGCATCGTCATTGCGTGGGTCAATCACCACCATCCGGCTCTTGTCGAATTTGAAATGGCGCTCGATCAGCGGCAGGGTGCCGCGGCCGATAGAGCCGAAGCCGATCATGACGATCGGGCCGGTGATTTCGCCATAAACCGGATAGGTCTTGGTGGTCATTCATTATCTCCTTGAAAGGCGTGCTGCGATCAGTGCAGCCCATTTCTTATTCGGTCTAGATCACAAATCCGCGACAGAATAAAGACGCAACACACGGACCCGCCGACGATACCCGGCTATTTGATGGTGGGCTTATGCGAGGGCCGCAACACCCTCGGTCACAGTGGTCATTGCCACTTCTGTAATGTCATAATCGGCAATGGCGTGGATGACAAAAGGATCAAGCGCCACAAAGGCTTCAATCTCCGCCCGGTCGCCTTTGGCAATGATCACGCCGCCGGTGCGGGGAATTTTGCGGCCAGAGGCTAAAAACCAGCCGCGCTCATAACCTTGGCGAACCCACTCCATGTGCGGCTGCATATGGACATCGGCCTGCGCAATGTCGGCTTTATAGGTCAGGGAAAGAATGATCACGCCACGGCCTTTTGCTTTTCCGCCACCAGTTCAGCCCGGATCAAGCCGCGCAGCGAATTGCCCACAAACAGCGGGCGGTTGAGCAGATTGTCAGGCTTCAGCACATCAGCGCGGGCCTTGCGCTCGCGGATCAGGTCGGCGCGGAGGATGCCGGGCAGCAGGCCACTGGTCAGGGGTGGGGTAATGAAGATGCCATCCGGTCCCTGCACGAAAATATTGGTGAACGTGCCTTCGCACAGTTCACCGCGCTCGTTCAGCAGCAGCACTTCATCGGCCTCATCTTTGGAAAATTCAGAGCGGGCTGCATCATACAGCTCACGCTTTGAGCTTTTGTGGCGATAGAGCGGGTCATCGGATTTCATCCGGGTCTTCTCGGCAATGCGAATGCGCCAGATGGTGTTTTCTTCCACAGGCTCAAAGGGTGAAGCTGTCACTTCGATCTTGCCACGAAAATTCATGGTGAGCCGAACCCGCATGGGCTTTGAGCCACCCACGGCTTCTTTCAAGGCCGCTTCCGGTTTGACGGGCAGGCGAAATCCCAGAGCATCGGCTGAGCGGCTCAATCGGCGCATATGTTGCTCCAGCCGCAAAAATCCGGCGTCTGGCTCCCAGCGGAGCGTTTCAATCAGCGAGAAATCCATTGATCACCTACCGCAAACCGTGCCTTGAGCAGACATTCATCATATTCCGCTCGCGCATTCGAATCAAAAACAATACCACCGCCGACATTGAAAACCGCCCGAGGCTGTTTGAAAAGTGTTAACGTGCGGATAGCGACAGAAAAACACATGTTTCCTTTTGGGTCACAATAGCCAATCGTGCCGCAATACATATCCCTGGGGCCCGTTTCCAACTGATGCAGGATCTGCATGGCGCTGAGTTTGGGCGTGCCGGTGATGGAGCCGCACGGAAACAGCGCCTCCATAATGTGTTCAAGACCAATGCCTGTCAAAAGCTTGCCGCGCACATGGCTGACCATCTGGTGAACGGTGGGGTATGTCTCGATGTCAAACAGTTTGGGCACGCTGAGACTGCCGACCTCAATGATACGGGAAATGTCGTTGCGCAGCAGATCGACAATCATGCGGTTTTCGGCCTGGGTTTTTTCATCCGCCAGCATCGCCGCCTTGATGGCCTCGTCCTCAGCCACGCTTTGGCCGCGCGCTGCCGTGCCCTTCATCGGATGGGTTTCGATGAAACCCTCATCATCAACCTTGAAGAAAAGTTCCGGCGAACGAGAGACAATAACCGGGCCGCCAAGATCCACCAGCGCGCCATATTGCACCGGCTGGCGCTCGATCAGCGACCAGAACACCTCTTGCGGCGTGCCGTGATACTCTGCCTCAATCGGCATGGTCAGGTTTGCCTGATAGCAATCGCCCTCACGCAAATGCTGATGCAGCCGCTCAAAGCGCAGGCTATAGGCCTCTAAATCCCAGCCCGCGCGCGGGTTGGTGATCATCGGCTCATTGCGGGTGACCGGCAAGGCTTGCGCCAGTGCATGGTCAGAGTCTGCGGGGGCATGAAAGACGCCGAATTGCAGCAGCGGCGTTTGCCGATTGGCGGGGATATGCGGTCTCAGCTTGTCCTCAAACACAAAGCCCGCTTCATAAGAGATCGCACCCGCCAGCCAGAACCCGTTTGAGCGGGCTTGATCCAGCCGTTGCAAGGCGGGGATCACCTCATCGGCACTGTGGGCCGCAATGATCTCCACCGGATCGGTGAAGACCAAGGCGTCCTTGGTCTTGTCGTTTCGAAACAAGATGGAAGGTGTTGTCATGTCCCGCCGTCTCGGCCAGCCTTATCAAGCGCCTCCAGCTCATCAATCAAGCCCTCGATCATTGAAAGCCCCTTGGACCAGAAGGCGGGATCGGTGGCATCCAGCCCGAAGGGAGCCAGCAGTTCCGAGTGGTGTTTGGTGCCGCCTGCCTTGAGCAGATCGAAATATTTCTGCTGAAAGCCGGAATCGGCATTCTGATAGACAGCATAGAGCGAATTGACGAGGCAATCGCCAAAGGCATAGGCATAGACATAGAAGGGCGAGTGGATGAAGTGCGGGACATAGGTCCAGAAGCTTTCATAGCCCGGCCCCAGCCGCACGGCGGGGCCGAGCGAGCGCGCCTGCACCTCGACCCAGATCTGGCCGATCCGCTCGGCCGTCAGCTCGCCCTTGCGGCGCTCGGTGTGGATTTCGCGCTCGAAGAGATAGAAGGCGATCTGGCGGATCACCGTGTTGATCATGTCCTCCACCTTGGACGCGAGCAGCGTGCGCCGCTCGGCCTTGTCACTGGCCTTTTCCAGAAGCGAGCGGAAGGTCAGCATCTCGCCGAAGACCGAGGCCGTCTCGGCGAGCGTCAGCGGCGTCGAGGCCATGAGCGCGCCTTGCAGATCGGAAGAGCACA
>CAJYRE010000150.1 GCA_913776675.1 Rhizobiaceae bacterium | reverse complement strand
GCATCGGCATCGGCAGTCGAGTGAACGGCAACAGATGCGATGCCGAGCTCTTTGCAGGCGCGTAAAACGCGAAGGGCGATTTCGCCCCGATTGGCAATGAGAATTTTGGAAATGGCTGGCATGGGCTTACTCGATGATGACCAGAGCTTCGCCATATTCGACGGGGCTGGCGTCAGAAACCAGAATTTCCACAACGGTGCCTGAACGGGGCGACGGGATCTGGTTCATGGTCTTCATGGCTTCGATGATCAACAAGGTCTGGCCTTCCTTGACCACAGTGCCCACTTCGATGAACGGGCGCGCGCCCGGAGCAGAGGCCATGTAAACGGTGCCAACCATCGGAGCGGTGACGGCCTTGGAAAGATCGCGGGCAGCAGCAGCGGCTGGTGCCGCAGCCGGTGCGGCCACCGGAGCAGGCGATGCTGGTGCGGCAAATTGGGGAGCCTGCGCATAGGCCTGCATTTGCGGCACGACCATTTGCTGAGGTGCAGTGCGCGATACGCGGATCTTCACGTCATCCTGAGAGACTTCAATTTCAGTCAGATCGGTTTCATTGAGGATATTTGCCAGTTCGCGGATCAGCGCCTGATCAATGCCGGATTTCTTGTCTGCCATGGAGATTGTCCCTGAATTTCTTGTTTTATCGTGTGAGGTTGTCAAGCGCCTGGATCGCAAGGAGATAGGAGTGCGGCCCGAAGCCACAGATCACACCCTTGACGGCGGGGGCTATCATGGAGGTATGGCGGAATTCTTCCCGCGCATGGACGTTAGAGATATGCAATTCGACGACAGGAATGGAAATAGCGCGTATGGCATCGTGAAGTGCAATAGAGGTATGGGTATAGGCTCCGGCGTTCAGGGCAACCCCGACAGCCGTTTCGCCTGCTTCATGCAGCCAATCCACCAATGTTCCTTCGTGGTTGCTCTGACGAAAATCGACGGAAATTCCCAGTGTTTTGCCAAACTGCAAACAATCCGTTTCGATATTCGCCAATGTCTTGCCACCATAAATTCCCGGCTCACGTTTGCCGAGGGCATTCAGGTTCGGGCCGTTCACCACGAAAATTGTTCTGCTCATCGCTCGTCCTGTCGTCCTTTCGACCGCATCCCTATAGCCCGCCAAGGGTTTGAGGAAAAGCCCCCTGCTGTGGAGGCTGTGGAATGAGCCCTGTAAATTGGCAGGGATTTTTGCTAAATTGACATGATCAACAGGTTGTTTTGCCGCATGCCCGCACATTGGCAACCTTGGCCTGCAAGATGTCCTCGCCAACGACTCCAGAGATCACTTCATCACCAATGATGTAGGCAGGCGTGCCGGTTATTGCCAGTTTTTGGGCCAGAAGATAGGTTTTCTGTATGTTGGCGTCATCAGGGTTGTCCTTCATAACCTTGCGCAAATCCGCTTCAGACACGCCAAAACGGGCTGCCGCATCCATGGCGCTTTGTTGGGTGGCGCGTCCTTCTCCGCCCAGGATCGATCGGAAATAGGCCCCGTAATTTTCCGGGGACAATTGCCGAAATGCATCCGAAACCCGATGCGCAGCCACTGAGTCTGGCCCTAAAATTGGGAATTCCTTAAGCACAAAGCGAATATTTTTATCCTTTTTCAGCATGGCCTCCATATCAGGCAGTGCATGGCGGCAATATCCACAATTGTAATCAAAAAACTCAACAACCGTTACGTCGCCCTTGGGGTTTCCCAGAGCCATATCGTTTTTGGCGTTGAAGATTTCCTGCTTGTTCTGGGTAATGGCCGCTTTTGCCTGGGCGTTGCGCATGTCCTCCTGCTTCTTTTGCAGGGCGTCCTGAGCCTCAAGCAGAATTTCAGGGTTGGCGATCAGATACTCCTTGATGAAGGCACCCATTTCCTGCTTCTGCTTGTCGTCAAGAGCATAGGCAGGCGCGCTGAAGGCAGCCGAAGCAAAAAGCAGGGCCGCAACAGCGGCGCGGGAAAACATCGTCTTCATCATCAGTCCTTTTAAAATCGTGACCTTGCCAATCGGCAGCGGCTGTTCCTGTGCATGTTTGCCAGCAGGACGTTCAGCAATCCAGCCCATTGCGGCAGTTTTGCAGTGAAAGCTGGGAAAAACCCGCAGATTGTTCAGATACTCTTGTGATAACATGACCAATAGGCCAAATGTGGAAGGAGACATCCGCGTTTTATTGATGCATTCTATGCAGGAAAGAGTTCTGTTTTGGTCATTCCCTCCAGCCGTAGTACAGTCGATCCCTTCCACGCCATGGATATTCTGGCCCAAGCCAATCGGCTGAAAGCTGAAGGGCGGCCTGTTTTGTCTTTGGCAGTTGGCCAACCGGGGGCATCCGCGCCGGAACAAGCCATTCGTGCGGCTGAGCATGCGCTGCGCAGTGGTCAGATTGGCTATACAGATGCGCTTGGCCGTGCCGATCTGCGTCAGGGCCTGGCAGCGTATTATGGCAAGCGCCATGGCACATCGGTGGATGCCGAACGGATTCTGGTGACCACCGGATCATCGGCAGGCTTTAATCTTGCCTTTTTGGCGTTGTTTGATGCTGGCGATGCTGTTGCCATTGCACGGCCGGGCTATCCTGCCTATCGCAACATTCTCAAAGCGCTTGGCCTTGTGGTGATTGAGGTGCCTGTCGGCCCTGAAACCGATTACACATTGACGCCAGACAGTCTGGAGCGCGAGGCCCGGGCCGCTGGTGTGCGTTTGAAAGGGGTCCTGCTGGCCAGTCCTGCCAATCCCACGGGCACAGTCACGGGGCGCGCCGCTCTCAAACGGTTGGCGGCGTGGTGTGATGACAACAAAGTGGCGTTTATCTCGGATGAGATTTACCACGGCCTGACCTATGGGGCCGAGGAGGTGAGCGCTGTCGAGTTTGCGCCCAATGCCATCGTCATCAACTCCTTTTCCAAATACTATCGCATGACAGGCTGGCGCATTGGCTGGATGGTCATGCCACAGCATCTGGTGCGGCCTGTAGAGTGTCTGGCACAGAGCCTGTATATTTCAGCGCCTGAATTGTCGCAGATAGCGGCGATGGCCGCCTTGAATGCGGGTGATGAACTGGAGGGGTATCGTGCTGCCTGCAAGGCTAATCGGGATTTTCTTCAGCAACGCTTGCCACAGCTTGGCCTGTGCTTGTTATCGCCTATGGATGGGGCTTTTTACGCCTATGTGGATGTAAGCCGTTTCAGCAATGACAGCATGCAATTTGCCAAAAAAATGCTGCTGGAGGCCGATGTGGCCACAACACCGGGAATGGATTTCGATCCCCTGGAAGGCCACCGTGCCTTGCGGATTTCCTATGCCGGAACCTTGGCTGACATGCAGGAAGCAACAGATCGCATCGCACATTGGCTTCAAAGATTGTGATTTTGCATCAATTGGTTGATGTGATTTTCGGATTCAATTTGAGAGCATGTTGAATCAGTTTGTGAAGTGCATGAATCATCCTTTCAAGCACTTCATCCACTTTCTCGGAGACGCCATAGGCGGGACGTGCAGATGATAAAAACAGCACCCGTGTTGGAGACTCCAAGACTGCGCCTGCGCGGCCATCGTCCCGAGGATCTGGATCGTGTCGCTGCCATGTGGGCTGATGAGCGCGTGGTGCGTTACATCAGTGGCAAACCTTCCACACGTTCGCAGAGCTGGGCGCGTATTTTGCAATACATTGGCCATTGGCAAGCGCTTGGCTTCGGCTATTGGGCCGTTGAAGATCGGCAAACAGGTGTTTTTCTCGGTGATGTTGGGCTTGCTGATTTCAAGCGTGATATTGTGCCATCGTTAGAAGGTATTCCAGAAATCGGCTGGGTTTTGGCCCCTCATGCGCATGGGCGCGGGCTTGCCACAGAAGCTGTCAGTGCTGTGCTCACATGGGCGGACGTGTATGTATTAAACAATCGCACGGTTTGCCTTTTTGATCCGGAAAATCTGGCATCCATCCGGGTCGCCGAAAAGAACGGGTATGTTTGGAAAGCAGATGGCCTGTATATGAATCAGGAAATCCTGATCATGCAGCGCTTTCACTAAGAACACT
>CAJYRE010000149.1 GCA_913776675.1 Rhizobiaceae bacterium | reverse complement strand
CCAAGGAACAATTGCTGATTGAAACTGTTCGCGCCCTGCTGCGGCAATTGCGGGCCGATGCTGTGGCCCAGCTCAACCGGGCCAAAACCCCGGCAGAGCGTATTTCCGTCCTGATCCGTGTGAGTTTTCAGGCCGATCAATTTGCGCCGGAAACCATTGCCGCATGGCTGGCCTTTTATTCCGAAGTGCCGCGCTCCGATGCCACCCGCCATCTTCTGGTGATCTATGCGCGCAGGCTGCGCTCCAACCTGATGCATGCACTGCTTCAGCTTTGCACACGCGCAGATGCCGAACGCATTGCCGAAGGGACCGCGGCGATGATTGACGGGCTTTACATCCGCCAGAGCCTGCGGGCAGCGCCGCTGTCCATTGATGCCTCTGTCACACTGGTGGAGGACTATGTGCGCACACAGCTTGCCAGCCGGGAACGATAATCATGGCCAGACCCAATATTCTCATCATCATGGTCGATCAGTTGAACGGCACCCTGTTTCCGGATGGCCCGGCAGAATGGCTGCATGCGCCGCACCTGAAGGCGCTGGCGGCGCGCTCGGCCCGGTTTCAGAACAATTACACTTCTTCGCCGCTGTGTGCGCCAGCGCGTGCATCGTTCATGGCAGGCCAGCTTCCAAGCCGCACGCAAGTGTATGACAATGCGGCAGAATATGTCTCGTCCATTCCCACGTATGCTCACCATCTGCGCCGCGCAGGCTATTACACGGCGCTGTCTGGCAAGATGCATTTTGTCGGACCGGATCAGCTCCACGGATTTGAAGAGCGGCTGACCACGGATATCTACCCCGCCGATTTCGGCTGGACACCGGATTATCGCAAGCCCGGTGAGCGGATTGATTGGTGGTATCACAATCTCGGCTCGGTAACGGGTGCGGGCGTGGCCGAAATTACCAACCAGATGGGATATGATGATGAAGTGGCTTTTCTGGCCGAGCAGAAGCTGTATCATCTCTCCCGCGACAATGATGATGCAAACCGCCGCCCGTGGTGCCTGACCGTGTCTTTCACCCATCCGCATGACCCTTATGTGGCACGGAAGAAATACTGGGATTTATACGAGGATTGCGCTCATCTGCTGCCAGAGGTTGGCATGCTGGAAGATCAGGACCCGCATTCCAAACGGCTGATCCATGCTTGTGACTATGAGAATTTCAATGTGACGGAAGATGACATCCGCCGCTCGCGCCGCGCCTATTTTGCCAATATTTCCTATATCGACGACAAGGTCGGCGCGCTGATCGACACCCTGACCCGTACACGAATGCTGGACAACACATATATCCTGTTCTGCTCCGACCATGGCGATATGCTGGGTGAGCGGGGCCTGTGGTTCAAGATGAATTTCTATGAAGGCTCAGCCCGCGTACCCTTGATGGTGGCCGGCCCCGGCATTGCCCCCGGCCTGCACCAGACGCCGACTTCCAACCTCGATGTCACTCCAACGCTGTGTGATCTGGCTGGTATTTCCATGGATGAGGTGATGCCTTGGACCGATGGCATAAGCCTGACCGGGATGATCAAGGGTGAGGCCCGCACGACCCCGGTGCTAATGGAATATGCCGCCGAAGGCTCCTATGCGCCCATGGTGTCAATCCGCGAAGGCCAGTGGAAATACGTGCATTGCGCGCTGGACCCCGACCAATTGTTTGATCTCGATGCCGATCCGCAAGAGCTGACCAATCTGGCCGCTGATCCAGCTTACAAAGATGTTCTGGCCGATTTCATCACCAAGCGCCAAGCCCGCTGGGACATGGACCGCTTTGATGCAGCGGTGCGCGAAAGCCAGGCCCGCCGCTGGGTGGTCTATGAAGCGCTGCGCAACGGCTCCTATTACCCATGGGATCACCAGCCGCTGCAAAAAGCATCCGAGCGCTACATGCGCAACCATATGGACCTGAATATTTTAGAAGAATCAAAACGCTATCCGCGCGGAGAATGATGTTTATGAAAGCCCAGCCAAAAGCCTCTCACTTCATTGACGGCGAATACGTCGAAGACACCACTGGCACCGTGATTGAAAGCGTCTATCCCGCCACCGGCGAGGTGATTGCCAAGCTGCATGCGGCCACGCCTGCGATTGTGGAGCGGGCCATTGCCTCTGCCAAACGGGCGCAGAAGGAATGGGCAGCCCTTTCGCCCACCGCACGTGGCCGGGTGCTGAAAAAGGCCGCCGAGATTATGCGGGCGCGCAACCGCGAGCTTTCGGAGTTGGAAACGCTGGACACGGGTAAGCCGATTCAAGAAACCATTGTGGCCGATCCGACCTCGGGAGCTGACAGCTTTGAATTTTTTGGCGGTATTGCAGCGGCAGGCTTGAACGGCAGCCATATTCCGCTGGGCAATGATTTTGCCTATACCAAACGGGTTCCCCTTGGCGTTTGCGTGGGCATAGGCGCTTGGAATTATCCGCAGCAGATTGCCTGCTGGAAATCGGCTCCGGCCTTGGCGGCGGGCAATGCCATGGTGTTCAAGCCATCGGAAATGACGCCGCTGGGAGCGTTGAAGATTGCCGAGATTTTGATGGAAGCCGGTGCGCCCAAGGGTGTGCTGAACGTTATTCAGGGTAATCGGGACACCGGGCCTTTGCTGGTCAATCATCCCGATGTGGCGAAAGTGTCGTTGACCGGATCGGTGCCAACGGGGCGCAAGGTGGCAGCCGCCGCAGCAAGCCATCTCAAACATGTGACCATGGAACTGGGCGGCAAATCGCCGCTGATCGTGTTTGACGATGCCGATGTGGACAGCGCCATTTCCGGCGCGATGCTGGCGAATTTCTATTCCACAGGTCAGGTCTGCTCCAACGGCACGCGAGTTTTTGTGCATCGCGCCATAAAACAGACCTTTCTTGAGCGCCTGAAGGCCCGCACCGAGGCGATTGTGATTGGTGATCCGCAGGACGAAGCCACCCAGATGGGGCCTTTGGTGTCGATGGCGCAGCGGGAAAAGGTGCTATCTTACATTGATAAGGGCAAGGCCGAGGGTGCAACGCTGATCACCGGCGGCGGCATTCCCAACAGTGCGTCGAGCACGGGTGCCTTCATTCAGCCCACCGTGTTTGCCGATGTGACGGATGACATGACCATCGCCCGCGAGGAGATCTTTGGTCCTGTCATGTGCGTGCTGGATTTTGATGACGAGGCCGATGTGATTGCCCGCGCCAATGCCACAGAATTCGGCCTCGCCGGTGGCGTGTTCACCGCCAACATCACCCGTGCCCATCGTGTGGTGGATCAGTTGGAAGCCGGAACGCTGTGGATCAACACCTATAACCTCTGCCCGGTGGAAATGCCGTTTGGCGGCTCCAAGCAATCCGGCTTTGGCCGTGAAAATTCGCTGGCGGCACTGGAGCATTATTCGGAGTTGAAGACGGTCTATGTCGGCATGGGGAAGTGTGAAGCACCGTATTAAGGGGCAGAGCAAGGGGTTCACCCCCCTCTGTCCTGCCGGACATCTCCCCCTCAAGGGGGGAGATCATACGAACTTTAGCAACTCATTCTTACCAACCACGGCTGAGCAGCCCGAAGCGACAAAGTGAAACAAGAGGCAAACTCCGGTTCGATCTCCCCCCTTGAGGGGGAGATGTCCGGCAGGACAGAGGGGGGTGAACCCCAAGCAACACCTTCAACGGAACAACCACCATGCAACAGGCAGATTTCATCATCATCGGTTCCGGTTCGGCAGGCTCGGCCATGGCTTACCGTCTGTCCGAAGACGGCAAGAGCACCGTGATTGTGCTGGAGTTTGGCGGCTCGGACATTGGCCCTTTTGTGCAGATGCCTGCGGCGCTGGCCTTTCCGATGAATATGGATCGTTACAATTGGGGTTATCTCAGCGAACCGGAGCCGCATCTGAACAATCGCCGGATGATTGCGCCCCGCGGCAAGGTGGTCGGCGGTTCGTCCTCCATCAACGGCATGGTCTATGTGCGTGGCCATGCAGAGGATTTTAACCGCTGGGAGGAGATGGGCGCAACGGGTTGGGCTTACGCCGATGTGCTGCCCTATTTCAAGCGCATGGAGCATTCTCATGGCGGTGAAGAAGGCTGGCGCGGCACCGACGGGCCTTTGCATGTGCGCCGGGGCGAGGTGAAAAATCCGCTCTATCGCGCCTTTATCGAGGCGGGCCGTCAGGCTGGCTTTCCCGTCACCGAGGATTACAACGGCTCCAAACAGGAAGGCTTTGGCCTGATGGAACAAACCAGCTGGCAAGGGCGCCGCTGGTCTGCTGCCAACGCCTATCTGAAACCGGCGCTGAAGCGCGACAATTGCCGCCTGATCCGCTGTTTTGCCCGCAAGATCGTGCTGGAAGGCAAACGTGCTGTGGGCGTGGAAGTGGAAATCGGCGGCAAGATCGAGGTAATCCGCGCCAATCGTGAGGTGATCGTGGCAGCTTCCGCCTTCAACTCGCCAAAACTGCTGTTGCTGTCCGGCATTGGCCCGGCGGCGCATTTGCGCGAAATGGGCATTGATGTGGTGGCAGATCGGCAAGGCGTGGGCCAGAACCTGCAAGACCATCTGGAATATTACCACCAGTTCAAATCGAAACTGCCCATTACCCTGCATTCCAAAAACAACTGGTTCTGGAAAGGTGTGGTCGGGGCGCAATGGATGTTTTTCAAGCAGGGCCTTGGCACCTCCAACCAGTTTGAGGCGGCGGCGTTTATCCGATCAGCGGCTGGCATCAAATGGCCGGATATTCAATATCACTTCCTGCCGATTGCCGTGTCTTACGATGGTAAATCCTCGGCAGAAGGCCATGGCTTTCAGGCGCATGTGGGCTATAACATGTCCAAATCCCGCGGCTCAGTCACCTTGCGCTCGCCGGATGTGAAAGATGCGCCCGTGCTTCGCTTCAACTATATGAGCGATCCGGAAGACTGGGTGAAATTCCGCCATGCCGTGCGGATTACCCGCGAGATTTTCGCGCAAAAAGCGTTTGATCCCTACCGCGAAAGCGAAATTGCGCCCGGCGAGAAGGTTCAGAGCGATGACGAGATTGACGCCTATTTGCGCGAACATCTGGAAGGGGCCTATCACCCCTGCGGCACCTGCAAAATGGGCCGTGAGGACGACCCGATGGCCGTGGTAGACCCCACCTGCAAGGTGATTGGCGTGGAAGGCTTGCGGGTGGCCGACAGCTCCATCTTCCCGCATGTGACGTATGGCAATCTCAATAGCCCCTCGATCATGACCGGCGAAAAGGCATCGGACCATATTCTCGGCCGCCATCCCCTGCCCCGCAGCAATCAGGAGCCGTGGATCAACCCGAACTGGCAAAACAGCGACCGGTAAGCGGATAGAGCATTTGCAGGAAAAGTGTGTAGCGGTTTTCCGTCCGGAAATGCGTGAAAACAAAGCGTTAAAGCGTTTCACTGTTTCCGTGAAACAGTGAAACGCTTTAAGAGCATTGACCTGCCTGCTCAAGCTGCGTAAAGCCTGCCAAACGACAGGCTTTGATGGCTGCCGCATGCTGATGGCGCACCACCACAACCGCCCCTGACCAACACGGAGCAGACCGTGACACGAACAAAACGTTCCCGACTGATACGCCAATCCCGTGCCCTGAGCGGCTCCTGGCGTGTATGGAAAATGCGGCTGGTGTTCTGGGCCGGGGCGGCGGCCATTGGTGTGGTCAGCGTTGGTTTTGCCAAGGCAGCCGATGCGGCCCAAGAGTTGTTTCACAGCATCACCCATGCAGGGCAATGGGCTTATCTGTGGCCACTGCTGATGGCTCCGCTTGGGTTTCTGCTCTGCGCCTTTATGGCCGAGCGTTACTTTCCCGCCTCCCAAGGGTCCGGCATTCCGCAGGCCATTGCCGCCCGGCATGTAAACAGCGAAGTGGGCCGCAATACGCTTTTGTCCATCCGCATTGCCATTGGCAAAATCCTGCTCACCTGTGTTGGCCTTTTGTGCGGCGGCTCGATCGGACGTGAAGGGCCAACCGTGCAGGTGGGCGCGTCCATCATGCTGCTCTCAGCCCGCATTGGTGGCATGGCACAGGCCAACGGATTGATTTTGGCGGGTTCTGCCGCTGGCATTTCTGCCGCCTTCAACACGCCTTTGGCCGGAATTGTGTTTGCCATTGAAGAAATGAGCAAAACCTACCAATCCCGCGTCAACGGGCTGGTTCTCATCGCCGTCATCATTTCCGGCCTCGCGGCCTTGGGTCTTGTGGGCAATTACACCTATTTTGGTGTTGCCAATCCGGGTGCCACCAGTCTGGCAGATTGGCTGCTGGTGCCCTTATGCGGCATTGGTGGCGGCGCAGCCGGTGCATTGTTCAGCGCCATGGCCCTTTACATGTCACGCCGCATCCGGCGCTGGGCGCTGG
>CAJYRE010000148.1 GCA_913776675.1 Rhizobiaceae bacterium | reverse complement strand
AATTGCCGCATAACACTCCAGCAACACTCAAAAAAATCCAACGCGATGCTAACGGAAACGCGCATTACGGCCCCGTGTAAAAAATCTACAAAGGTAATCCGGACCGCAGCATATTTTCCGGCTGAGGCTGGCCTGATCGGCTCAAGATTGCGTGTTCGCGCCTTGAAATTTTTGCCAGCGCACCAATCTGCGAAAGACACTCAATGGACCGCAACAAGGATGATCCATATGCAGCGCCTTTTGAACATTGCATCCCCCCTTCTCACCGCCGGACTTGTGGTTTTGAGCACGACATTTGCCGCCCATGCGGCGGAAACAGTGCGGGTGCGGGGCAAGATTGAGAGTTTTCATGGTTCGACCCTTGTGGTCAAAACCCGCGAGGGCGAAACGGCGAACATCACCCTGAAAGACGGCTGGAAGCCATCGAGCCTTGCCAAGGCTTCAGTCGATGAAATCAAGCCCGGTGATTTTGTCGGCGTCACCTCCATCCCCACCGCTGACGGCAAGAATGGCGCGCTGGAAGTGCTGATTTTTCCGGCCAGCATGAAAGGCACGGGCGAAGGCAGCTATGCCTGGGATTTGCAGCCCAACAGCACCATGACCAATGCCACGGTGGCCAATGCGGTCAAATCCGTCAATGGCCACAGCCTGACCTTGACCTATAAGGGCGGCGAAAAAGTCATTTCCATTGCCGATGGCACGCCGATTGTCACCACCGCACCCGCAACAGACGCTGATTTGAAGGCCGGGGCCACGGTGTTTGTGCCCTCCCAAAAAGCCGATGATGGCACCCTGACCAGCAGCCGCGTGGTGGTGGGCAAAAACGGCGTTGAGCCACCGATGTAACCTCCCGGCGGGCCTCTCACGAAACGGGGCTTGATCAAAACCATTGAAGCCCTAGCTTTTTACCATCTCATGATGGATGGGCTTCAATGATAAAATTGAACGTTATTGTCTCGATATTTTTTTCAATCACCTCCGTGACAGTTTTGGGCGCTTTCAGCCCCGCTTTGGCCGACAATGAAAAAGCCAAGGCCGCCTTCGATGCTGGCTCTTATCAAGAGGCCAGAGACGAATGGCAAAAATCCATTGCGAAAGGCGATGGCGCACCCGAAGCCGCGTTCCGGCTTGGCCAAATGGCGGAAAAAGGTCTGGGCAGACCCCAAAATCTAACCGACGCCCTGGAATTTTACAAAACGGCAGCCCAGAACGGGAATGCCGCGGCACAATTGCAGCTTGGGTTGCTCTATTCCAACACAAAAGGCCCTGTGTCCAATATGAAGGATGCGGAAAAAATGCTTCGGGCCGCCGCAGACAGAAAAGACGTCAGCGCTGCCGACGAAGACTATGTTGCCGCCGCGCGGGTCAAGCTTGGTGATCTTCTGCTGGAAGGGGCATTTGGTGCGCAAGATGCGGCTCAAGCGACCCATTGGTATAGCATGGCGGGGCTGGACGCTGGCGTCAGCGCTGCTGCCCGCTACAAGCTCGCGCAACTTTATGAGTCTGGAACCGGCGTGAAAAAAGATGCTTGCATGGCGAGCAAACTCTACGAAAATGTCAAGGAAGGTTACGCCGACGCCATCTTCACCGCGCTTTCTGAACTGAAAGAACTTGCCAAAACCCATATTGCGACAATCAAGCAGAATGGAAGTTGCGGCCCGATTGCTTTTGACAAAGCGCTGGCGGAGCTGCAAGACGCCATCAAAGGCCAGGAGAGTGTGCGCAAAGATGCAGCCGTGCAACGGCTTTGTGACTCTGTTCAAAATATAGAAATACCGGCATCAGACATGCCATCGCCGGATCAAAGCGCGGCGTTGAACAATTGCGAGTCCGATGCTCTTTATTACGATTACCAAGGCAAGGGGGCGGATTTCACCAAGGCCCGCCAATGCGCCATCACAGAATTGCCCAAAGACGACCTTGGACCTCTGCGAGGGGCTTCCATTTTGATGATGGTCTATGCCAACGGCCAAGGCACATCCCGCAACTGGCCGCTTGCCTTTCGCTTTGCCTGCCAAATGGGTGGGGCAGCATTTGAAATCAGCTCGCGGATGCAACATTTGAGCGAAATGGCCAGCAACCAGACATCGGACCCCATCGACATATGTGACGACATCACCAGCGGCTATATGATGGGTTTTTGCGCCAGCATTGGATCTGAAAAGGAGCAACACCAGCGAGAAGCAAAACTCGATAACCTGCTCAAAGACAAGCCAGAAAGCGTGAAGGCCAAGTATAAAAAACTGCACGATGCTGCCACCCGGTTCATCAAAGAAGCAGCCAACTCTGAATCAGATATGTCTGGTACAGCGCGAGGTGCAATCTTCTTTGAACACCAAGACGATATTTGGACCGAATTCATGGACATCATGAATACAGTCATGATCCATCAATTTGAGAAGGACAGCAAGCTGGATTCAAAAACGGAAGACAAATTCCTTAATGATATTTATCAAAAGGTCATGAAATCTCCAAGTTTTGAACCCAATACAGATGACCCTTATAGTTCCAAGAATGCAGGAACAATCACCACAACCGGCATTCGCACAGTACAAAGGCTCTGGATTGACTATCGCAATGCCTGGGTTGATTTTGCCAAAACCATAGACCCAAACAGTGCGGATGTCATTTTGGCACTGGTCACCAGCAAGCGCAAAGATGACCTCGCCTCGCTGCTGGAGAACTACCCCTCTGATCAGGAATAGCTTTGCAGCATCGGGCTTTTTTCTCAAAAGCCCGATGCTGCCTCCTCTTGCGAAAAGCAACCCAAGCCAGTTTTATATCACGCCCGGCACGTCTTCGAGCGCGTACCACACCGGAATGCCGCGCTCGGTGGCGATTTTCACATCATTATCCGCGCCCTTGGATGCGCCGGGCAAC
>CAJYRE010000147.1 GCA_913776675.1 Rhizobiaceae bacterium | reverse complement strand
GTCATTGCCAATCATCGACACGCGCTTCATGGCCTCCGGGCCGTTGCCGATCAGCATGGCCCCCTTGACCGGCGCACCCAGCTTGCCATTTTCAATCATATAGGCTTCGGTGCAGCCAAACACGAATTTGCCGGAGGTAATGTCCACCTGACCGCCGCCGAAGGAGACGGCGTAAATACCGTTCTTGACGGAGGCGATGATTTCTTCCGGGGTTTTATCGCCCGACAGCATATAGGTATTGGTCATACGTGGCATAGGCTGGTGGGCATAGCCCTGACGCCGACCATTGCCCGTGGGTTTCATGCCCATCAGCCGCGCATTCTGCCGATCCTGCATGTAGCCGACCAAGCGGCCATTTTCGATCAGCACGTTATAGGCAGACGGTGTGCCTTCATCATCCACGGTGATCGAGCCGCGGCGGTTGTGGATCGTGCCATCATCCACCACCGTCACGCCGGGGCTTGCAACCATTTCGCCCAGAAGGCCAGCAAAGGCCGAGGTTTTCTTGCGGTTGAAATCACCTTCCAGCCCGTGGCCCACCGCTTCATGCAGCATTACGCCCGGCCAGCCATTGCCCAGCACAATATCCATGGTGCCAGCCGGGGCTTCAATGGCTTCCAGATTGATCAGCGATTGGCGCAGCGCATCATCCGCACCCGCCTGCCAGCTCTCGGTGTTGAGAAAATCATCAAAGCCCATGCGGCCGCCAAAGCCGAACGAGCCGGATTCCTGCCGATCACCTTGTCCGGTGATGACGGAAATGTTCAGTCGGGTCATGGGGCGAATATCGCGCACCCGGTGGCCATCGGCGCGCAGGATTTCCACCACCTGCCAGCCTGCCGCAATCGATGCCGACACCTGCCGCACCTTGGCATCCTTGGCGCGAAGGTAAGCATCAATGTCGGAGAGCAGCGCAACCTTTTGCTCAAAGGTGGGGCTGCCAATCGGGTTTTCATCGCCATAGAGTTTGGCATTGGTGCGTTGGGGCGCGCTGGCATAAGAGCCGCTGTAACCATGGGTCACCGCGCCCACGGCATCGGCAGCACGGGCAAGAGCGCCCATCGACAATTCACCGGAATGGGCATAGCCAACCGCTTCGCCTGCCACGGCGCGCAGGCCAAATCCCTGATCGGTGTTGAAACTGCCTCCCTTCAGGCGGCCATTGTCAAAGGAGAGTGATTCGCCCTGAGCATGCTCAATATAAAGTTCGCCATCATCGGCCCCTTGCAGCGCCTGCGCGACAGTCCGGGAAAGCGTTTGTTCGTCGCAGTCAAACAGGCTCAAGAGATCGGTGTTCATGGCAGGCTCCTTCGGCGTTTCACCGCATGTAATCAGGGTTTACGCTCTGAACAAGGGTTTAGGGCAGGGCGTCATAGCCTTCGCCAAAGCCATTCAGGGCCACGGGAATGCCCACCCGGTCCTGATCGGAGGATTCACGCACCGCAAACACGGCATTTTTGCCCGAACGCAGTATTTTCATCAACTGATCGTCGATGTCCACTTCCACATAGCATCCTTCGGAGAAGCAGCGGGTGAAATAGGCGCGACCTACATTGTTGTTATCAACGAAAAATTCCATGCCGTCCTTCAGCAGCACACCCAAGGGAGCCAGAATGCGCAGGATTCGCGCCTTGCGGTCTGCCGTTTTCAAAACGGCGACCGAAAGACCGATTTCCGGCCTGTCTTCGGCGATCACATTTTGCATCAATGCGCACTGTTCCTGTGATGTGCCCGCTGGTGTATCGCAAATGATGGACCATGCGCCATGGTTGGAGCGAACGGTGCCCGCCTGGGCTTGTTGCGCCATTGCCAGCCCCGGCTGGAATGCCGCTGCGATTGCCGCTGCAACAAGCCCGGCCCGTACCATTCTTTGGAAACCCATGGAAACCTCTGGAATTCTGTTCATTTTTTAAGTCTTCATGTCGGCTTTTCAGCCATGCTCTATCATTTGTCTGCGCACTGCGCATCATCTAACCTGTGATCCGCGCTGAAACAAATCCAATCTGCACACCATTCGGTTTTGATCTTCAAGAAACGGTGCATGAACGCTTTCGTCTGTCCGCCTCATCTTGCGCTTGTGCGGAAAAACAAAAATGCTGCTGCAAACGCCATTCTCTTTTTCAGTCCAGTGAGGCATAATTGGGACGTGAAAACGTCGGCGCAGCACTGCCGGGTGAAAAACGGCTTGAGCGCAGGCTAAAATGCCACACCGTTTGGCTGAGGGGCGTGTTGCGAATTTGTCAAAATTGTGATTTTAAATTAGCATCATATCAGGGATTGAGCGTTTGCCATTGATTTGGTTCAAACGTGGGAGGAGAGCCAGCCGTGATAAAGAAGTTTTTCTTGAGTTTTGCCAGTCTGGCAATCTGTCTTTTGGCCGCCACCGTGGCCATGGCAGATCAGCCCAGCGAATGGCAGTTTGATTTACAGCCTTATGCCACGCCTGTGATGGAGCAGATACGCTGGTTCAATCATTATACCTTGTGGTTCATCGTGCCGATCACGCTGTTTGTGTTGGCGCTGCTGGTGGTTGTGGTGGTGCGGTTCCGCGCCAGTGCCAATCCGGTGGCCTCGCGCACCAGCCACAATGCGATGATTGAAGTGGCCTGGACCTTGGGTCCGGTGCTGATTCTGTTTTTCATCGCCATCCCATCGTTCAATATGCTGACTTATCAGCTGACGATTCCGAAAAATCCGGATCTGACCGTCAAGGCCACAGCCACGCAATGGCAATGGAACTACGAATACCCCGGCGAAAAGCCTCTGGCTTTTGACAGTTACATGCTGAAGGATGACAAGGATCGGCAGGCAGCAGGCAAGCAGGACAAGAAGCTGTATCCGCGCCTTCTGGCAGTGGATAATGAACTGGTTATTCCCGTCAACAAAACGGTGCGGGTGCTGGTCACGGCAGCCCCTGCCGATGTGATCCATTCCTTCTCCATGCCATCTTT
This sequence comes from Rhizobiaceae bacterium, assembly GCA_913776675.1. Taxonomy (GTDB): domain Bacteria; phylum Pseudomonadota; class Alphaproteobacteria; order Rhizobiales; family Rhizobiaceae; genus Allorhizobium. The sequence goes on along the minus strand of CAJYRE010000147.1, from coordinate 4,335 downwards.
CGGGATTAAACTGGATGCTATTCCCGGTCGTTTGAACGAAACATGGTTCAAGGCCGAGCGCGAAGGGATTTTCTACGGCCAATGCTCGCAGATTTGCGGCAAAGACCATGCCTTCATGCCCATCGCCATTCGCGTGGTGTCGCAAGACAAGTATAATGCCTGGATGAGCGCTGCCCTGAATGATCTGGGTGCCGCCAACAAAGCATTGATTGCGGCGACGGACGGGGCAAAATCCACGGTTCAACTGGCGCAAGCCACATCCAACTGAGAGAGGGAGTGCACATCATGGCTGGATCGACCGCCCAGGGCACTCATGCCCCAGATGTTCATCATGACCACAAGCCGGGATTTATTTCCCGCTGGTTGTTTTCCACCAACCACAAAGACATTGGTACACTGTATCTGATTTTTGCGATTTTTGCAGGCATTGTCGGCGGCACGCTGTCGGTGATCATGCGTATGGAGTTGCAGGAGCCGGGCATTCAGATTTTCCATGGCCTCGCCTCCATGGTCTATGGCTATCAAGGCGATGCTGCCATCGATGGCGGCAAGCAGATGTATAACGTGTTTACCACGGCCCATGGTCTGATCATGATCTTCTTCATGGTCATGCCCGCGCTGATCGGCGGGTTTGCCAACTGGATGATCCCGATCATGATCGGTGCGCCAGATATGGCCTTTCCGCGGCTGAACAATATTTCCTTCTGGCTGATTGTTCCGGCTTTCCTCTTGCTGGTTCTGTCGATGTTTGTCGAAGGTCCGGCAGGCGCTTATGGTGCGGGGACAGCGTGGACGATGTATCCGCCGCTCTCCACCATGGGCCATCCGGGCCCTGCGGTGGATCTGGCGATTTTCGCGCTGCATGTGTCGGGGGCATCCTCCATTCTCGGTGCCATCAACTTCATCACCACCATTCTCAACATGCGTGCGCCGGGCATGACCCTGCATAAAATGCCGCTGTTTGCCTGGTCGGTGCTGGTCACGGCGTTTTTGCTGTTGTTGTCTCTGCCGGTTCTGGCTGGCGGCATCACCATGCTGCTGACCGATCGTAACTTTGGTACCAGCTTCTTTGCGCCGGAAGGCGGTGGTGATCCGGTTCTGTATCAGCACCTGTTCTGGTTCTTCGGCCATCCCGAAGTGTATATCCTGATCCTGCCGGGCTTTGGCATCATCAGTCACATTGTCTCGACCTTCTCAAAGAAGCCCGTGTTTGGTTATCTCGGCATGGCCTATGCCATGGTGGCGATTGGCGCGGTGGGCTTTGTGGTCTGGGCGCATCATATGTATACGGTGGGTCTGTCGCTGTCGGCCCAGCGTTACTTCGTCTTCGCAACCATGGTGATTGCGGTGCCCACCGGCATCAAGATCTTCTCATGGATTGCCACCATGTGGGGCGGATCACTGTCGTTCCGAACGCCGATGATCTGGGCGATAGGCTTTATCTTCCTGTTCACCGTCGGTGGCGTCACCGGCGTGCAACTGGCCAATGCCGGTCTGGATCGGTCCTTGCATGATACCTATTATGTGGTGGCACACTTCCACTACGTCCTGTCTCTGGGCGCGGTATTTGCAATCTTTGCCGCTTGGTATTATTGGTTCCCGAAAATGTCGGGCTATATGTATAGCGAGTTCATCGGAAATCTGCATTTCTGGGTCATGTTCGTCGGTGTGAACATGGTGTTTTTCCCGCAGCATTTCCTGGGTCTTGCTGGCATGCCCCGGCGTTATATTGATTATCCGGATGCGTTTGCGGACTGGAACAGGATCTCGTCGTATGGATCCTATATTTCGGCCGTGGCGGTTGGCATCTTCCTGTTTGGTGTGTTCGAAGCCTTTGCGAGAAAGCGCGTGGCGGGTGACAATCCATGGGGCGAGGGTGCCACCACGCTGGAATGGCAGCTCTCTTCTCCGCCGCCATACCACCAGTGGGAACAGTTGCCGCGCATCAAGTAATGGGAATAGGCGTCAACGCCGTGGGTCTAGCCCGGCACCCTCGGCGTTGATGAAAGTACAGTCAGGACAGGACATGGCAGCCATTAACGATCACGATATTCTCGGTATGGAAGGGGACGTGACCCTTTCAGAAGCCAGCGCTAAGGATTTCTTCGCGCTGCTGAAGCCGCGTGTCATGTCGCTGGTGGTGTTCACGGCTTTTGCTGGTCTGGTTCTGGCTCCGGGGGCGCTTAATCCGGTTTTGGCAGCCATTGCCGTGCTGTGTATTGCCGTGGGAGCCGGAGCCTCCGGTGCCCTCAACATGTGGTATGATTCCGATATTGATGCGGTGATGAGCCGAACGGCAAAGCGGCCCATTCCGGCAGGCCGGATCCGCAGGCCAGAGGCGCTGGCTTTTGGCGTGGTTCTGTCCGTGTTTTCCGTGGCCATCCTTGGTCTGACCGTCAATTGGTTCTCGGCCGCCTTTCTGGCCTTTACCATTTTCTTCTACGCCGTGGTCTATACCATGTGGCTGAAGCGCTCGACCCCGCAGAACATTGTGATTGGCGGGGCATCCGGTGCGTTTCCGCCGATGATTGGCTGGGCCTGTGTGACGGGTGGCGTTTCGCTCGATAGCATCATTCTGTTCATGATCATCTTTTTGTGGACGCCGGCGCATTTCTGGGCGCTGGCCCTGTTCAAAATGGGCGATTATGGCGCGGTTGGTGTGCCGATGATGCCCAATGTGGCCGGTATTCCATCCACCAAGCGACAAATTTTTGTCTATTCGGTTTTGACAGGCGTTTCCGCTGTGGCTCCCACCTTCACGGGGCTTGCGTCGGTCTGGTATGGTCTGATCGCAGCGGGCTTGAGTGTGGTGTTTGTGGCCTATTCCATTGCCGTTTGGCGCATGAGAGATGGCGATGAGCGCATGGTGGCGGCCCGTAAAATGTTCGTTTATTCGATCTTCTATCTGTTTGCGATTTTCTCAGCATTGATGGTGGATCATTATGCAATGGGCTTGAGCGCCCACGTTGCGGGGCATCTGTAATGGAAACAGTTAAGCTGACAGAAGCCCAGAAAAAGTCCCGCCGCAGCCGCAATGTGGCGCTTGGGCTGGTGCTGGCCGGGTTGGTGGTGCTTTTCTATATCATAACCATGGTGAAGATGAGCGGCATGGGTGTGTAAAGTCTGATGTGATCGCGCAAGGGCGGGAAGAGCTTGGGAGGAGCTATGACGGACCTGAGAGCAGAGAAGGCGGAACGTAAAAATCTGACGGTGTTTTTCGCCTGTCTGGCCTTCGTCGGCTGCGCGGTCGGCATGAGCTTTGCCGCAGTGCCACTGTATCGCATGTATTGTCAGGTGACTGGCTATAACGGCACAACCCAGCGGGTTGAGCAGGCCTCCACTGAAATTCTCGATCGCACCGTGAAGGTAACGTTCGATGCCAATGTGTCACCCGGCCTGAACTGGGACTTCAAATCCATGCAGCCTTCTGTTTCGCCTCGTATTGGCGAGACAGTGCAGGCCAATTTTACCGTCACCAACCGCTCACCTTATCCCACCAAGGGGCAGGCGGTTTTTAACGTCACGCCGATGGATGCGGCGGTTTATTTTAACAAGATCCAATGTTTCTGTTTTTCGGAAACCACACTTCAGCCAGGCGAAACCCGCGAAATGCCGGTGGTGTTTTATGTGGACCCGGAGATCACCAGACAGCCTGAAACCAAAAATATTGGCACTTTGACGCTGTCCTATACGTTCTACCCGCACCCGAGTGAAAAGCCGGTGGCGGTTTTGCCCAAGGGTGCCGAGCAATCGGCCCCAAAGTTGTGATGCCCCTGCCTTAAGACCCAACGGTTTTGGGCAGTGATTGAAATGCAGAAGGACTTGCAATTTTAGCGAAGAGAAGGACACTGTCTTTGCTGATGATTGCAGACAATATGGGATGGAGCGGCGTGTTGCGTAAAAGGTGACCACGGCGCAAGGAGTGAATTGAGTGCATTTTTTTACGCATTTCCGGGCGCAAAACCGCGACGCGCTTTTGCTGGAAATGCTCTAATCGGGGATTGCTGACATGGCAGATGCGCATCAGAAACATCATGACTACCACATCATCGATCCGAGCCCATGGCCGTTGCTTGCGGCGGTTGGCGCGTTTTTTCTGACCTTCGGTGGCGTGGGCTACATGCGTTATCTGCATGGTGGTTCGTTCAAGCTGTTCGGGCTGGAGCTGGCCCATCCGTGGCTTTTCTTCATTGGTCTGGCGGTGGTGCTGTTCACCATGGTCGGCTGGTGGGCCGATACGATCAAGGAAGGCAATGAGGGGGCACATACCCGCGTTGTATCGCTGCATCTGCGCTATGGCATGATCATGTTCATCGCCTCCGAGGTGATGTTCTT
>CAJYRE010000146.1 GCA_913776675.1 Rhizobiaceae bacterium | reverse complement strand
AGCATCACAAGGAATAATCACGCATTCTGCCATGCAAAGGGCAGGGGCGCTTCCCGAAATGCGAAGCGGTCGAGGTGGCTGGAGACAACGCCTTTCAGGCGTTCCAGCACCTCTTGCGATTGCGTTTCAATCATCACCGTGATGGCAGTGGCATCGGATGTCATCACGGCGGTGGCGTTTTCAAATGTCACCACACCCTTGTTGTCGGAAAGCTCGGTGGTGAGCTTATGGCTCCAGTGTTTGCACAGTTGCTGAATGTATTTCCAACCATTTTCGGTGGGCACAATAGCGATTGTTTTATGCATGTTTATAGCCTTTCAATCTTGCTGGCGGCTTCATCCAGCAGCCGAGCCACCTCAAGCTGGGTTTCCCGCGACACACCCTCTTGAGAAAGCCTGTCGTGAATCACAGCGCGCAAATTGTGAATGGCGCGACGCACCGGCCCCGCATCAGTGCGCTCTGTAACTTTTGCAAGGGCCGTCAACCGGGCCATGGCAATATCCAATGCCTGCGCATTGTCTTGCAGATGGATGATGCCATCGGGGGTAATGCCAAGGAGCTTTCGGGCACCATCGCTTTGTTGTTCTTGCGCCAACCCCATATCGATCAACAGGGTCATGGTGGGATAAACCACGCCGGGGCTTGGGGCATAGGCCCCTCCAGAAAGGCTTTCGATCTCGCGGATCAGATCATAGCCGTGTCGGGGTTGTTCTGAAATCAGCTTGAGCAGCACCAGCCGCAACTCACCGGATTCAAACATGCGCCGCCGCTCGCCATCGCGGCCACGACCGCGCTTGCCATCGTGTCCACCATGACCGAACGGCCCACCGCGCATGGCATGCATCATGCTGTGAAGAATGTGATGGCGACCTCTGCCATGATGACCATGGTCATCACCATGTTCTCTGTAAAAATGTCTCATTGATTATCTCCAATGGTTCTTGATGAGTCTAAGATATATCTTAGATTTATCGAATCAAGAGGGCGAGAGAGATTTTTTGGCGAGGCTTGCTGCATAATTCCTTAAATCGGAATCGATTTAAGGAGAAAATTATGCAGCAGATTAAAAGTGTTACAGCGCCGTGCGCCATATTTGGCATACGGCGCTGTAAAACAAAAATGCCCGGTACAGGACCGGGCATTATCAAAAACATAGGATTGCTTTGAGCGTTTACTGAAACGCGGTCTCAAAGAAGCTTCTGAGTTTGCGCGAATGCAGCTTTTCCTGCGGCATGGCGGCCAGCTTCTGCATGGCGCAAATGCCGATCTGCAAATGCTGGCTCACTTGGGTTTTATAAAAGGCTGTTGCCATGCCGGGCAGCTTCAATTCGCCATGCAGCGGCTTGTCAGATACGCAGAGCAGGGTGCCGTAAGGCACACGGAAGCGAAAACCATTGGCCGCAATGGTGGCCGATTCCATATCCAGTGCAATGGCGCGAGACTGTGAGAGCCGCTTGACCGGGCCGCGCTGGTCGCGCAATTCCCAGTTCCGGTTATCAATTGTGGCCACAGTGCCGGTGCGCATGATGCGCTTCAGCTCAAACCCTTCATAGCCGGTGATTTCTTCCACGGCATCTTCCAGGGCCAATTGCACTTCGGCCAGAGCCGGAATGGGTACCCACACAGGCAGGTCATCATCCAGCACATGGTCTTCACGCACATAGGCATGTGCCAGAACATAATCGCCCAGGCGCTGGCTGTTGCGCAGGCCAGCACAATGTCCCAGCATCAGCCATGCATGTGGGCGCAACACGGCCACGTGGTCGGTGATGGTTTTGGCATTCGATGGGCCAACGCCAATGTTGACCATGGTAATGCCAGCATGGCCTTTCATTTTCAAATGATAGGCAGGCATTTGCGGTAGCCGCGCGCCAGGAATGCCAGAGGAGGGGGCCGAGTCACCCGCCATGGTGATGACATTGCCCGGCTCGACAAAAGCGCTGTATCCTTCCCCGCCTTTGGCCATCAAATTGCGGGCGTAGGCGCAAAACTCATCGACGTAGAATTGGTAGTTGGTAAAGAGGACAAAATTCTGAAAATGCTCGGCCCCTGTCGCTGTGTAATGGGCAAGCCGGGCCAGCGAATAATCAATGCGCTGAGCCGTAAAGGGAGCCAAGGGAAAAGGCTCACCGGCTGGCGGCTCATATTCGCCATTGGCAATTTCATCATCGGTGGTGGACAGATCAGGCGTATCAAACAGATCGCGCAACGGAATATCCGACAATCTGCTGGCTTCGGCTTCCACATGCGCCCCTTCGCCAAAGGCAAAATGCAGAGGAATAGGCGTTGTGGACTCACCAACCTTCACCGGCACCTGATGATTGCGCATCAGCAGAGCCAATTGCTCTTTCAGGTAATGTCTGAACAGTTTTGGCCGGGTCAGCGTGGTGGTGTACACGCCGGGCGATGTCACATGCCCGTAAGACAGGCGCGTATCCAGATGCCCGAAGCTGTTGGTCTCGAGGCTGACCTGCGGGTAAAATGCGCGATAGCGGCCTTCAACGGCCGCTCCGTTGCCAAGAGCGGTAAACGCATCAATCAGGAAGCGTGTATTGCGCTCATAAATTTCGGTGATGGCATCAACAGCTTCAGCGGCATCCGTAAAATACCGGGCCTCATAAGCAGGTGGGCTGATGCAATGGATAGGGCTTGGACTAACGATTCGGTTGCTCATGACACATTATATATCGGTCTTTTTAACAAGCAAACGACACTTCTTCGAAAGCCGATCTCTTTGTTGTCAGGTTGTGTCTGGCTGCCGGGCGCTTAAACGGCTGGAGCGGAACTGGTCATGGCGGTCTGCACATCGTGACGCAGACGTTGTGCGGGGTCATGGGCATTGAGCATTGCCAGAAAAAGATAGGCAAACAGACTCATCATCACAGTGATTGTTGTCAGGCGTTTTGCAACATCAATCATAACAGGCTCCGGGCATGTGTATTTGTACCATTATGGGGCGTTGAGCTGAATGCAGACTGAACGGCTTTGCAGAGGATAAAAGCCCTTTATCCAAACCGTTGTGTGGTTCACAATGAACTCGATTGCATTTAGCCCCAACCATGGTGAGGAGCGCATGTCGGAAATGATGGCAGCCAATTTCATGGATCATCGCATTCAGGTTCAGGATGGATTGCATATTTTTGCTCGAGAATGGGGAGAAGACGTCAAAACCGTCCCGATTATCTGTCTTCCTGGTCTCACCAGAAACCATCGTGATTTTACCCGTCTTGCGCATCTGTTCAGCCAAGGTCCGCAGCCGCGCAGAGTGATCTGCATCGACTTGCGTGGTCGTGGTAACTCTGATCGTGACCCGGAGCCGAGCCATTACAATATTTTCACAGAAATGGCTGATGTGATGGCAGTTATGGATTTCTTACAGATCAGCCGGGCCGATTTTATCGGCACCTCGCGGGGTGGTTTGATTATGCACATAATGGCTGGCACGCATGCGGAGCGGATCAGGCGCGTTGTTCTGAACGATATTGGGCCTGTGCTTGAAAAACAGGGCCTGTTGCAGATCCGCGATTATCTTAATCGTGCTGATGGCCCCCAAAGCTGGGAGGAATGCCCAGGCTATCTTCAGGCGGTGCATGGTCATGCTTTTCCACACCTGCCCTTGTCTGAATGGCAAGATATGGCGATGGCGTTGTATCGTGACGAACATGGAAAGCCCGTGGCAGATTATGATCCTGCTATTGCGGCGCAAATTGCAAACATGGATTTCAGCCAACCCCTACCGGATCTTTGGGCGCAGTATCAGGCCCTTGCCCAGTTTCCTCTTTTGATTGTGCGGGGTGAAAATTCCGCGCTGCTTTCCGAAGAGTGCTGCCAGCAGATGATCTCCCGCAGCCCTTTGGCGCATTGCATCATCGCGTTGGCGCAGGGACATGCCCCCTTGTTACATGTTCAGCCGGTTTTCCAGTCTGTTCAGCATTTTTTGAACGCTGATTTGTAAGGTCGCCCCCCCGATGATGGGGAGTGCATTTTACAAAACACAAAAAAGGACGCTTTAACATAAAAAAAGCCCCCGGCGCGAGCCGGAGGCTAATCGATGCAGATGCAATTGAATTAGAAATCGCGCTGCAGACGTACGAAGCCGGTCCAAACGTCGTTTGTGCCGTTTGCATTCTTGTTCTGGTACTGAGCGGAAACCTTCGTGCTCAGGCCAGCAGCCAGCTTGTAGTCTACCGTCAGACCACCGCGAACGATGTCACGACCGAAGAAGTTGCCAGAAGCGTCAACCTGGGTCTTGCCGAAGTACTGAACACCGGGGGTCAAGCTCAGCTTGTCGGTGATCTTGGCTGCGTATTCAGCTGCAACGCTCCACTTGGAAGCATCGTAGTAAGTGCTTACGCCGTTTGCGTATACGCCAGCGATCGAGAATACGCCTGGGCCAACGTTAACCGAGGTGATGTCACGGATAGCGAAGTTCTGGGTGTTGAAGTCATAACCGCCGAGCAGGGTGGTGGTGACTGGGCCGAACGTGCCGCCAACCTGAGCTTCGATGCCGACGTTGCGGTCAACATTGTAGCTCTTCGTGTAAAGCGAAGTGTTGGAGATCGAGGAGTCCGTGGCGCTAAGACCATTGGTTTCGTCAACTGCGATGCCGGCGAAGAATGCACCAGACTTGTAGTTGTAAGCAATAGAGTTCAGACGGTTCGAACCGAGAGAGTCGGTTTCGCCAGACAGACCAGTATCCCAGTAGTTGTAGAACGAGCCAACCTGGAAGCCGCCAACGGTGATGAAGGCTTCATCGATTTCAACTGCGTTGGTGTCATCTGCAGCAGAGTTGTTCAGGTCAGCCGTATGGCCACCCTGCCAAGCACGCAGAGTTATGGTGGAGCCGATCGTGCCGAGTTCCGAATCGTTCTTGGCAGCGAAGGTTACCAGACCGCGTGTCTTGGCATTCCAGTTACGGCCGCCGGAAAGGGAGCTGTAATCAACTTCTGCACGAACGTAACCGCTGATCTTCAAGCAGGTTTCGGTGCCTGGGATGTAGAAATAGCCAGTGCCGAAAGCGTCGCAAACGCGAACATATTCAGCGGGCTCTGGAGCAGCTGCTACGATAGCATCTGCGGCCTGCGCACCAGATACGGCTGCGAGAGCTGCGGCAGTACCAAGAAGGATACCTTTAATTGTCATTGTAATCTCCAGTTTGTTTTGACGAGAAGGCGTAAAATTTACGCCCATCTTTTAAAGCTCCCCCCCGGTCTATCCGCCTTAAAAGATACATCCCCCATTTCTGGAAAATCCCGTTTAACAATACGGGACCTTCGTATTGACTGCTCTTTTTGGTTCATTGGAATTTGTCTGAAAAACTTGATGCGAGGCATCAAACAGATAATCCAGTTTTGAACCACAACTATGTGAATCCTTAGCGTGTCCACATAGATGACACAATCGAGAAGAAACAAACTTAATGAAAACGCAATCTACTTCTTGCCGTGTGTAACATCATTGACACATCCGTATGCTTGCAAGCTGCGTCAATATGTATCGTCTGCTCACGGGAGTGGGGGAGTTTCAGTGAATTCTTGTATTCGGTCGCTCTGTTTTGACCTTTGGGACTCACTTGAGAGACTTATTTATGAGATCTCGCTGCTCGTGGAAATTGGCAGAAGCGAACTGTCTCCGGAGATGTGAGAATGCATTGCATGGAGGCAATGCTGCTTTTTGTCGTTTTGCAATCGTTGCTGAGGGCTTGCTCAAAGCAGGGATGCGTTCCCGAGATTGGGGTGATCTATCAAAAAGATAGGTCTATGGACAATTGTGGATAGATGGCGAGTATTTAAACAAAAAAATCCCGCGATGAAATCGCGGGATTCTTCATGTCGTTGTTCAGATTAGAACGAACGCTGCAGACGAACGTAACCAGTCCATACGTTGGAATTGCCGCTCGAATCCTTGTTCTGGTAGGAAGCCTGGAACTTCGTGGTCAGGCCAGCAGCCAGCTTGTAGTCAACCGTCAGACCACCGCGAACGATGTTGCGGCCGAAGTAGTCACCACGAGAGTCAACCTGGGTCTTGCCGAAGTACTGAACACCAGGAGTCAGGGTCAGCTTGTCGGTGATCTTGGCGGCGTAATCAGCTGCAACGCTCCACTTGGAAGCATCATAGTAAGTGTTTACGCCGTTTGAGTAGATGCCAGCGATCTCGAGCTGGCCTGGGCCAACTTCAACAGAAGTGATGTCACGGATGGCGAAGTTCTGGGTGTTGAAGTCATAACCGCCGAGCAGGGTGGTGGTGACTGGGCCGAACGTGCCGCCAACCTGAGCTTCGATGCCAACGCTACGGTCAACATTGTAGCTCTTCGTGTAAAGCGAAGTATTGGAGATCGATGAGTCGGTGCCGCTCAGACCGTTGGTTTCGTCAACTGCGATGCCGGCGAAGAATGCGCCAGACTTGTAGTTGTAAGCAATCGAGTTCAGGCGGTTCGAACCTGTGGATGTCGTGTCGCCAAACAGACCAGTATCCCAGTAGTTGTAGAACGAACCAACCTGGAAGCCGCCAACGGTGATGAAGGCTTCGTCAACTTCAACAGCGTTCGTGTCGTTGCCAGAGTTGTTCAGGCCGATGGTGGAGCCACCCTGCCAAGCGCGCAGAGTGATGGTGGAGCCGATCGTGCCGAGTTCGGAATCGTTCTTGGCAGCGAAGGTTACCAGACCACGTGTACGGGCGTTCCAGTTACGGCCGCCAGCGAGCGAGCTGTAGTCTACCTGTGCGCGAACATAACCGCTGATCTTCAAGCAGGTTTCAGTGCCTGGGATATAGAAATAGCCAGTGCCGAATGCATCGCAAACGCGAACATATTCAGCGGGCTCTGGAGCAGCTGCTACGATAGCATCTGCGGCCTGCGCACCAGATACAGCTGCGAGAGCAGCAGCAGTACCAAGAAGGATACCTTTAATTGTCATTGTAATCTCCAGTTTCGTTTTTTGTTCAAAAGGCCGAAGCCTTACGCATCTTGTAAAGTAACCCCCCGGTCATTTGCCTTTGCAAGATGTGTCCCCCACTCTTCAGAAAGCGCCGTCAATTGCAGCACTTCTTTTTTCTTATTTGATTTCGTTTGGCCATCAATGCCTTACGCGATCAAACGTCATTATCAGTATCCTTGATCAGACACTGAAGAAAATTCTTGTGCCTGCATCTTCGCTCAACATGCAATGGGCATTCAGAATTCCACACAAGATAGTGACGACCCCGGATGCCAAATTCAACATTAAGCGTTCTTCAATTCCATGAATGTTTTAACGGCTTCGTTTTTCTGACACAATTGCGAAGATGTAGATTGTCCTGAAATACCATTGACTTATTGGTATGTGTTACATGATTGACACACATTCTTCATCTTGGGTCACTTTCAGCCTGGGTAGTTGATTGTATCAATGCTCAAGTCAACACGGTCCGGTGGGTTGTTGCGATTTTATGTCGAATCGAGTGTGTCACCCTGTTATTGATCGGATGGTCGCGTGCCAATTTCTGAGATTTGAATCAATCCCCTAGCGCACAAATGGCGCTGTAACATGTTTAACCTGTGGCATCATTTTCTCCTTAAAATCGATTCCGATTGAGGGAATGATGCAGTGGTGGCCAAGTCGGTGAGGGCGTTGCTTTCAACGCGAGCGCGTTTCCACATCTATGGGAATGTGTGGGGG